>JALSKP010000062.1 GCA_026988815.1 Myxococcales bacterium
CACCTATAGCGCTAATTGGAACGAACCGGTCCCAGTTAAAGTCTGGAAAAAGATGGATTCCGTCGGGGTTCAATTGTATCCACCTTTACAAAAAAAGAACGAAAAAAACACCAACGCCACATGGAAGAAAAACTTTCAATCCACAATGGCCTATTGGGAAAAAATGGCATCCCTTTCGAAGAAGCCCATTATCTTAACGGAGGTTGGCTTTCGTTCTGCAGCCAGAGCTGCGTCCCATCCAAACGCTTGGCCTGACAAGAATGTGGGCGAAGAAAGCGATCCCCAACTCCAAGCGGAATTGTATCATTTCTTACTAAATGAAATCGTCAAGCGACCTCAAATCGAGGGTGTTTTCTTTTGGAAATATTTCACGAATAGCAACACCAAAGAAGAAGGTCCGACCGGTTTTAGTCCAATGGGGAAACCCGCCGAACATGTCATGACGAAGTATTTTGAAAAAGGTTAAATGCGCTTCTACGCTGGCACCAAACGTCGTCCAAAAGCGTTCACAATAAGTGTTAAACCAACAAAAACGGCGACAGTAACCAAAGCGCCATTATTATCAAAACTGCTGAATTCTTCGCTCAATAACAATCCCAATCCTCCCGCCCCTACCAACCCCAATAGCAAGGTTTCACGTATACAAACCTCCCACCGATAAAAAACATAACCCAAATAAGCACGTACGTTCATTGGTAAAATAGCATACAAATAAACACTCAACGACGAGCTTCCGATCTGGCGAAGATAACGCGCATTTCTTTCTTCCATATGTTCATTCACCTCGGCGTTTAGGCGGCCTAGAATCCCGATATTGTGAATAGCCAAGGCGAGTGCTCCAGCAAGAATGCTGGGGTACATCGCAAACAATAAAACGAGGGCGATAATCGGTGCAGGAATCGCTCGCCAGACCAATAGGAAAAACCGCGTCACAACGTAGAGGACAACTCCCCATTTCCTTTTTGGTTGCATCAGAACGCCATTCGCAGAGAACATATTTAACGCGGCCGGGAAAGAAAAGAGAACGCCGAAAATTCCGGCAATCGTCATCGCTATCACCGACATCGAGAAAGTATCCAGACTTAGTACGACATGAGATATAGTAAATGAATCTACTATTCCTTTCGCACTTAGGGTTCCGCTAAAGGCGTGAAACTGCGTGAATATGCGCCCCCATTTCGAAAGGTCAGGCGACAAAAACCACAAGGACAATAGCACTGATAAAGTGCAAAGAAAAAATGCGACGAGGGCTAGATAGGTCCGCGACAAGTCCGGGGTAGAACTTTTTTTGCGTTGTCCATTATCATTGCTTCCCAAAAAACCGAAAATCTTTCGGATACGTGAGCTCAGAAAATCCACGCATCCATTGAGGAGAATGAGCGCGTAAAACCCCGTCCATAATTCCCCGTATTTTAGAGAACTCAAACTGATTTGAATTTGGTAGCCAATCCCGCCTGCACCAATGATTCCCAGCACTGCCGCCGAACGTAGGGCGCATTCGAAACGGTAAAAGGAATAGGAAACCATATTAGGAAAAGCCTGAGAAAAAGCACCGTAGAAAAACGCCAGGACCGGTGAGGTTCCGTTTTGAATAAGAAAATTAGTGGGCGCTGGATCGACATCGTCTAGAAATTGAGAGAAGACTTTGGTTGCCATTGCGCCAAAAGGAATCGCGATGGCGAACACGCCGACCATCATATCCAATCCGATAAGACTCAAAAAAAACAAAGCCCAGATCACTTCGTGTATGGCAGCGGGAATCCCAAAAAGGTAGCCAAAGAAGGATGAAATAAAGGAGGCGTTTTTACTTTCCAAGCAGTTATGCCACCAAAAATGCGAGCGAAGAATTCCTCCTATAAACCCTAAAAAAAGTGCAAGTAGGGTGGCACATAACGCAAAAGCCAAGGTTTTTAGCGATGCCTCAGCGATGAGACTTAAAAAAGAAACGTTGACTTCGGGAGAGAACGCACGCGCTAAAAAAGCAGATAAAGATTGAAAACCGTAGGGATTCAATACTGCCTCTCTTCCCAAACCTGCCGTCCAAAGTGCAATTAGAAGCAGCCCGATCCAGATCACCAGAGCCCATTTCCCTTTCATGAAAGAGTATCTTCAAGACGATAGAGGTCATTGAAGTGCGTTGCTTGAATCTCGTTCCGAGGTAGATCAAAAATGATGCGCCCTTCACGTAGTCCGATAATGCGATCAAAAAAGGTCCTCGCAAGGTCCACCTCGTGTAGGCTTGCGACCAAGGTTCGCCCTCGTTCATCGGCAGCACAGAGAAGAGAAAGCACCGACCGAGCACGCTCTGGGTCCACGCTTGCCACCGGTTCATCCGCAAAAATCAGATCCGCTCTTTGAAGCAATACTCGTCCCAAAGCGATTCTCTTTTGCTCGCCGCCGGAAAGCTCTTCGGTACGCTGGAATAAAAGTGCTTCAGGCAGACCAAGGGTCTTCATCATCTCTTTGAGCGGTTCCAGATCTTGTGGAAAAAGCAGAGAGAGCATCGACTTCCAAAAAGGCCAGTCTGCCAAACGTCCGCCGTTAAGATTATGGACCACTGCAAGGCGCCCAACGAGATGGTTATCTTGGGGCATCTTTCCCACTTTTTGTCGGATATCAAAGGGGAGTTTAGCCGACTGCAGGAGGTGACCTTTAAGAAAAACCTGTCCTTTTGTGGGTTCAAGAACACCCTGCATCAGATTAAGCAGTGTACTTTTTCCAGATCCGCTGGGTCCAATGATCGCGACGCGTTCCCCTCGTTCTATCGAAAGTGATATGTTTTTAAGCGCGTATTTATCACCAAAGCGATGGGCGACCTCGCACAGCATGACCTCTGCCTTGCTCACTTTATCTTACCAATTTGTCGGCCGATTTTTTCTATCTTCTCGTAATTTTTATTATCAGTGGAGATGAATTTATGAGCAGCGAAGAGAGAGAGTATTTCCTTTTCTTCGGGATTATTTTCGTCCAATCGTAGCAGAGCAGCTTTTAATTTCGACTCAAACTCTGGTCCAAAACGGGTCTTTAATGAAGCGGAGTTGACGACCCAATGGTAGTCAAAATAGGAGGGCGTCGTCCAAAGAAGGCCTACTTTTTCGAGGTCCACATCTCCGGACTTCACTCTCGATAACCAAACCTGTTCGTTTAATGCACCGACCTCATAGCTTCCTGACTCGACAAGTTTTAGGGTAATATCATGTGATTTCGAAAAGCCCGTTTTCCCAGCGAGTTCGTCTAATTTAAGGCCAGACTTGGCCATAAAATATTGGGGCATCAACCGACCCGAGGTAGACGAGGGAGAACCAAAAGTGAAGCGTTTCCCTTTCAATTCCTCCAAGTCTTTGAGGCCTGAAAAAGGCGTTAAACCCGCACTTTTATGGGCAATAAAGACGCTATGAAATTGGGCGTCTTGGGGACGTTGGGCAATCGCGTTTGCATCTTCGACTTGCAATCTCGCTTGCACACCGGTGAGGCCGCCGAACCAAACCAAATCGAGGTCCCCCACACGGAACGCACTTACCGCGGCGGTGTAATCGATGACTGGCTTGTATTCCACCTTCACCTTAAGATTATTTTCTAAATAGGCTGCAAGTTTACCATAAAGGCGTTGAAGTTTTTCGGGATCTTGGTCCGGAATCGCGCCAACGTAGAGAATTTTTGAGTCTATTTTTTCGCTCTTTTCGCATGCATTCAAAATAATAATGAAACTGAAGACGAAGAGAATTTTGTAAAGGCGAGGTACTAATTTATACATAAACCATGAGGTATCAATCCTGTTTCAAAGGTGCAATGCTTTCATGTATTAATTCAAATCAGGCGATAATTTCGGCTACTGGAAATACCTAGCGCCAACGGGTTTCCTCAGAAATACCCTCCCCTCCATACATCGCGGCATTGGACTGGAGGCCCTTTTGTAGGAAACCCATGAAGGCTTGGATCCGTGGGCGAGCTCTTAGATCCTCATGGGTGAGGAGCCAAAGATCGACGCTTTCTTCGACCAGGCCGGTCAGACGGAGCATCCCCTTTTCTTTCTCACAAAATCCAACGACCATAAGGACCGCACCGACCCCCTGCTTGGCGTAGTCCAACATCATGTTCGGACGATCGATGGCACATACGATGTTTGCGGGATCGACGTGGCGGCCCATCCACCCCTCTTCATCAAAGGCATGTGCGTTTCCCAACCAGGTTATCCAGGGGAGACTATTGGGCGTCCATTTCGAAGGATCGTCGAGTAAGCCATATTCTTCGAGTAGGGATTGGGCCGCATAAACCGCGTAGCGAATGCGATAGAGGCGGTATCCAACGAGGTCCTCATCGGGCTCGCTTTGAACACGAAGAACAACGTCTGCCTCAAGTTTGGTAAGGTTAATAATTTTATGGGTGCAGCTAAGACGAAGTGCGATATTGGGATGGGCCAATAAAAAGGATTTGATGTGCGGTGCCGACATTGTTGCCAGGAGGTCGACTGTTGAAAAATGGATGGGGCCGGAAAGCTTTTTGTCGTTCGCCAGGATCCTTCTATCGACGCCAAGCATCTCGCGCTCAATTTTTTGCGCACTTTGGAACAGCTCTTGACCGAGCTCGGTGAGGTGCCACTTCTTTTTTTGGTATTCAAAAATCTCTATGGCCGCGTCTTCCTGCATCGTTTTTAGGCGCCTGGAAATCGTTGTATGGCTCATTTTGAGTTCTTTTCCAGCGGCGCTCATGGTTCCCTTTCGACCAATGGCGAGGATAATTTGCATATCGTCCCAGTTCATCT
>JALSKP010000063.1 GCA_026988815.1 Myxococcales bacterium
TCCTGATCGCCATTTTCTAGCGAATCATCGTCGTCTAATAAAACGAAAATACGTTCGCTCGATGCTACTGCGCTAAGAAAAAGATTGTACTTTTGCGCCAAGTCTCGAATCGGAACGAAGAATTTTTGCATGTATTCAATAAAGGCCACCAAGGCACCCAAGGTCACAGCGTCTTGTAGAACCTGTCCCGTGCCGTACCAGATGATGACGCCGATAGTAACCGAGCCTACCATTTCGACGACCGAATAGAGCAGCGCATCGTAGCGGATTGAATCAAAATTGGATGCTCTAAAAGAGGCATTGATGTCTTCATATTCTTTGGCGCTCACCGATTCTCGGACAAACAATTGAATGACCGACATTCCCGTGATGGACTCCTGGAGGTAGGAATACAAACGTGCGATACGAACGCGTATTTCTCGGAAGGCTTTGCTGAGAAAGTAGCGAAAAATAGAGGCCAGAATAATAAGAAAAGGGACGACCGCGAAACTGATTAAGGTCAGTTTCCAACTTTTGGAAAAGAGAATAATGACGATAAGGGTGAGCGTGAAAAGGTCGCCTATCATGGTGACCAAACCGGATGAAACGGCCTCCTGGAGAGACTCAATATCGGTCGTCATTCTAGCCATCAATCGTCCAATCGGATGACGATTAAAAAAGCGGATCGCTCGCCCTTGAACATGCTCAAATAAATCTTGGCGCAGGTCACGAAGCGCGTTCTGTCCGGCCAATTGCATTAAATAAATTTGTAGATAATAGGCGCCCGCTTGGAGCACGATGGCCGATGCAAAGGCAACAAAAATCCACGTCATGCCCTCGCTTTTGCCAGGGACCAAATAGTCATCAATAGCAATCTGGAGCAGATGGGGTTGAATTAAAGAGAGCCCGGAAATGAGAGGAAGAAAGAGCAAACAAATGAAGAAGGTCTTCGAGTAAGGACGCATGTACTTCCACAAACGAAGCATGATTTCGCGTTCGCTCATCTGTCCGAGTTTTTCCTCTTTGAAGGCCGAACCGATTGCCGGTCCTTTTGCATTTGTTTTCTCTTTGCTCATTTATTGAGTTCCTCAGAGAGCTGCTGATGTTCCCAAAGTTCACGGTAAACACCGTCCTCAAGAATAAGGTCTGCGTGGATGCCTTCTTGCACAATTTTCCCCTCGTCGATGACGAAGATTTTATCGACGCGCGAAAGTGCGTTGAAGCGATGGGTGATAATAATGCTCGTTCGATTTTCCATTATCTTGTCGAGATGATCCAAAATGATTTTCTCGGTCTGGGTATCGATACTCGAAAGGGCGTCGTCTAAAATCAAAATTCTTGGATCCACCAATAGCGCCCGAGCGATCGTAACACGCTGTTTTTGGCCGCCCGATAAAGTCACGCCACGCTCACCGACGATGGTGTCTTTGCCGTCTGGGAAGGTGTCGATATCGAAATTCAACCCCGCGATTTCTAACGCTTGATCGATTCTCTCGTCTTGTGAAAGGTCGGTACGATCATCGATTAAGGAATGCGTAGGTGCGTCGCGAAGAAGACCGGCGTCATGTTCCAGCGAGTCCAATCCGAAGCGCACGTTTTCTCCGATGGTCATCGAAAACAGAAAAGGATCTTGTGGAACCATTCCAATTTCAGAACGTGCTTCTCTCAACCTTAATTCGTTTAAGGGGAGGTCATCGATAAAGATGCGGCCAGAAGAGGGGTCATAGAGGCGGGAAATAAGATTGGCGATCGATGTCTTTCCTGATCCCGTTCTGCCAACAAAAGCGACTGTTGAGCCGGCTGGGATTTCAAAATCCAAAGTGTGTAAAACTTCTTTACCCTCATGGGGAGTTACGTTCCTATCCTTCTTCTCGTTCCCTTGCTCGTAGGAAAAGCAAACCTTTTCAAAACGAATGGCGCCGCGTTTTTCAAGAGAACTTGGCAGGGATTTGGGGGAGGGCGATTCTAAAATTTCTGGAACACGCTTAAGAATATCATCGACGCGATCAAAGCTTGCAACGCCCCTTTTCCAAACAGAAAAAACCCAACCCATTGCCATCGTCGGAAAGGCCAGGGCGACCACATAGGCATTAAATTCAACGAATTCTCCAAGAGGTACCTGCCCGCTTGCAACGTCGGCCGATCCAAAGATGAGAACGATCGCCGTTCCCATCGATCCAAGGAGAATCATCGTCGTTCCAATACCGCCCCGGATGAGGGCAAGCTTTAGATTTTTTCCGACAAAGGCATCGTTGAGTTCGGCGAAGTCGGCGCTCTCACGATCTTGAATAGCGTAAGTCTGAACGACGGCAATGCCAGATAGATTTTCCTGGATTTTTGTCGACAGGAGGGAGAGGTGGCTCTGTACGACGATGACTTGCTGATGTAAGGCGAGTACAATTCTTCGAACGATAAGTAGTAAAATCGGATACGTTAATAGCACGTAGATGGTCAGACGCAGGTTGAGATGAATCATCTTATTTAGTGCAATAATATAGGCAAAACTCGTATTGATAATATGCAAAAAAGCGATGGCAAAAAGGAGCCGCACATAGGTCACATCGTTGGTCACCCGACTTGTAATATCGCCGGTCGACATGGAGCTAAAAAAACGAGGGCCCAGGGTTGCAAGCTTTCCGAAAAGGGCGTTGCGAATATCGAACTCAATCGATCGCGCCGCATTAAAAATAAATATTCTGCTGAAGACCCGTGCTATCCCGCCCACAACAGCAAGAAGAATAATCGTTTTTCCAAAACTCACGAGAATCGACAGGGTCTCTTCGGGATTTGAGTTCGTACGAAGGGTGTCAATAGCTTGCCCGATATAAGAGGGGATCATCAGGCCCAAGCCATTCGTGACGAGCAGCGAAATAGCACCGCCCAGGAACCACCATTTATAGGATAGAAAGTGCACAAGAAGGGCTTTTGTCCGTCCGGCTTTTTTGACTTCTGGTTGCACTACTCGTCCTAAAAAACGCCCACTATTTTGGGCAAGCCTCCCTTTACCGTTTTAGGAATGACCGGTACAGGGCTTTTTTTATTTTGTGGGAAGGAAAGGTCGTTCGAAAAATGTGTTCAATTGCTTGTGCAATAGTCTCCCTAAAAGAATTGAGAATCGCTGAACTTGTGTATTTCGCGAATTTCTTCAAGGTGCCTTAATTCTCATAGCGCTACATCGCAGAACGACCGAAGATGGCCCGTACAAAAAAAAAAGAGAAAAAATGAAAGTGCTTATGGCATGGGTGGGGCAAATGGATTTGAATTCTGCGAGCGATAAAAGCGCCGACGGAATGGGTCCGATTGCGCAAGCAATACAGGATTTAGATTTCGATAAAGTGGTACTTTTTTACAATTATCCCACAGAGAAAGTAGAACCTTTCTTGGTCTGGCTGGGGTCTCATCAACGTCGATATCAGCATTCAAAGCCGGCCTTACCAGTCCGTCCAACTACGCAGAAATTTATGCCTTCGTAAAAAAAGCATATTGAACAATTCCTTCTGGAAAATGATAATGTTTGGCTCACCTTTCACCTTAGTCCAGGAACGCCCATGGCCGCGATTTGGCTATTGCTATCTAAGACTGTTTTTCCAGCAAGGTTAATCGAGGCCTCCCGAGAAGCAGGCGTAAAAGAGGCAGAGATTCGCACGATTTGAAGTTTGGGCAATGTTATAAGCGATGATGCATCACATGGGGGCTTCTGTTTTCCCCCCTACATATTCCCCAGTTTGGAGAACGTTTTTGCCCTATACATTCGACGAATTAAAACCTATGTGGTGTATGACTGAAATGGGACTCAAAACGGCCATAGAAATTACAGATCCAAGGTCCGCGCCTACCTCCTTTATGGATGGTGCGTTGCTTCCACTAATAAAAATCCCAAGACGTATCGCTGCTTCGCACAATGATTATTGCAACGACGATCGGCGTATCTATTTTGATCGCTACGGTTGCTTTTAGTCTCTACGCGACGCTTTTATACATTTATACATTCCCTATTATTTGATTTTCATGGGTCCGGTCACTCTTGCGATGCATAATATTGCGCACCGGCCTATGATGAAAAGAAAAGGATTGGATCGCATCATTATCAATCTTGGATCTGCGACTTTGGGGTTTGCGCCGGATATATTCTGCACATCATTTGTCGATGCATCACAATGCGCATTCCGATTTAAGTTCAACGATGAAGTATCAGCGCGATTCGATTTTGAGTTATTACCGAAAGTTGGGGATCAGTTGAAAAAATAAAAAAAAGCGGCGTAGTGCGCAGCCTCCCGTGGGATACCTTGTTTGATAATTATTAAACAAAAACACCCGACTGTAATCGGGAAGGATACCTTCGCCTTCAAGGGCTCTTGGCATCCATTTTTGGATAAAATCGTTCGAGAAGGAGCGCAAAAAATGCTAATAACCGCGCTTCAATGTGAGGTAGACGAATACCTTGCGAAGTTTGAAGGAGAAAAAGACGCGAGAATCATCGACTTGTCACACGTCATGGGAAAGCCCAAAAACGCACAATATTGACAGGCGCAGGCCCGCTGGAAATTGAAATGCCAAGAGTTCGTGACCGAAGGGAAAACGAAAAATTTCTGAGTAAAATCCTCCCTCCTTACATCCCCCAAAGGGACTTTCCTTCCGAGCGTGCGAAAATCGCCAAATGTCGCGGAGGTTATTCCGGTGTTGTATCTTCGCGCTTTATCGACCGGTGATTTTTACCTTTTCGCCGAAGGCTTATGGTACCACGTCTGAAGGCCTTGCGTGATCAAAAACGGTGG
>JALSKP010000064.1 GCA_026988815.1 Myxococcales bacterium
GAGCATTTTTTCAACGTCCTGGACATGCTCATCCTCTAAACCTTCAATCATTTCGCCCAAAGCACGTCTGGCTTCTTTAACTGTCATTTTTTCTTTTTGAAACTCAATGCAAATTAAGCACATTGGATACCTCTCATTGGAATCGAGAGCATCTTACCTGATTTTCGATGCATTTTGAAGTTTTCAGGAAAATCAATAATGGTTTTGGAGATCAGGAATAGAAGACGGGGAGAAATCATTAAACAAATACGATCTTCTCCTTGACACCTTGGCCTTGTATTTATACAACACTCGGCCTCGCGATCATAAAAATCGCAGTCTTTGAAAACTTTACGTTATTAACGAAACCAGAATACACTACGCTGGTGTAGCTCAATTGGTAGAGCAACTGCCTTGTAAGCAGTAGGTTGCGGGTTCAAGTCCCATCACCAGCTTTTATCGTTAATAATGACGTCCGGTGGGGTTCCCGAGTGGCCAAAGGGATCAGACTGTAAATCTGACGCGTAAGCTTCGAAGGTTCGAATCCTTCCCCCACCATGTCGGACGTCAAATTCATGAAACAAGGATGTTTCATTCCCGAGTTTATTATTTACAAAACACGATTTGTAAGTATAGATGGGAACGAATTTGACACCGGCCATGCGGGAGTAGCTCAGCTGGTAGAGCGTCAGCCTTCCAAGCTGAATGTCGCGAGTTCGAATCTCGTCTCCCGCTTTTTTTTCCGCCCTCATAGCTCAGGGGTAGAGCACCTCCATGGTAAGGAGGGGGTCCTCGGTTCAAATCCGAGTGAGGGCTTAAAAATACATTAAAAACCGGCAAGCGCCGGTTTTTTTGTGCGATCTGCACTTCATTCCTCTTTTCATTAAATCTCTGAATCCAAAGCCCTTGAGATCCCAACGTTTTGTTGCGCGCCCCTTGAGTGTATGATAAAAAATCAAATCCTTTTCTCTCTAGGCAGAGTCCGTTATGGCATTAAAGATTCGATTTGCTGGCAATACGCACGTTGGAATGAAGCGTACGCATAATGAAGATAATCTCTTCGTTCTTTCAGAAGAAAACCTCTACATCGTTGCCGATGGAATGGGAGGACACGCAGGCGGCGAAGTTGCCTCCAAAATGGCCGTCGAAACCGTTTCGGACTTTTTCGTAGAAACAGGTAAGGACGCCGACCTCACCTGGCCCTATAAAATGGAAAAGGGAAAAGAATACGAAGAAAATAGAATGGCGGCCAGTATTAAACTCGCCAACCTAAGAATCTTTGAAACAGCGGCGCAAAACGCAGCTCAACATGGAATGGGGACAACGATCGTCGCACTTGGTTTTGTTGGCAATAAAGCCTATCTCGGACATGTGGGCGATAGCCGAATCTACCGGGTTCGAGAAGATAAACTCGAACAGGTGACCGAAGACCATTCCCTTCTCAACGATTATATTAAAATGAAAGATCTCACCGAACAAGAGATCGAAGATTTTCCTCACAAAAACGTTATCGTTCGCGCACTCGGCATGAAAGACACGGTCCAAGTTGATGTGGCCAACGAAGAACCTCAAAAAGGCGATATCTATCTGCTTTGCTCCGATGGTTTGAACGGTATGGTGACCGATCCCGCTATCGAAAAGATTGTTGTTGAAAATAAAAATGATCTCGAAAAATGTTGTGAAGCACTCATTCAAGCCGCCAACGATGGTGGCGGAACCGACAACGTCACCGTCGTCCTCGTCGAAGTTCACGGCACCGAATAACAGTAAGCGATCTTACTAAAATAAAATAAGAAAGTCCGAATTCAACGAGGCTTTCAATGCATCAGCGGCCTGGGCCAAAACAACAATTTCATATATATAAAAGCCCAAGCAATTGAGAAAAGGAATTCTATGTCACTTGTAAACAAACTCGCCGAAGTCGATCGACCGATCGTTATCAAAGACGTTGTCGCATTGATCGACAGCGAAGTCGCCAGTAAAACCGGACTCATGGGAATGGCCTTAAAAGGCGGTTATAAGGTCGTCAAAAAATTAAAGAGCGGCCGTATGATTGCCTTCGCCGTCGATAAGCTCCTTGATGATTTTACAGCTTCTCTGGCCGACCTCTACGACGAATTTCTAGATTCAGACGCATCCGGCTTTGATACTTTTCTTGCCCAACATCAAGATGTCGCATCCGATGCCTTGCTCGCCATAACCGACGACAAAGCCGAACGAGCAGACAGCAAAGTTATCAAGAAAACCTATTCTAAGCTCCGTAAATCTGCCAAAGGACACGTCGTTGCGGCGCTACCCGGGCTTGGTCGAGTGATTGAAAAACACTGCCCGCGCGATGATGATTGAACTCCACATCTATTCAGCCTTCTACACCCTACCCTTTTGATTATCGAAGACTCAGCCTTCGTTCTGAGGGCAACCAAATATAGCGAAAGGGATTTAATAGTGGAACTCTTTATTCGCGGTCACGGTAAAATTTCGGCAATCGCGCGTTCAGCAAAAACAAGCAAAAGAAGATTTCCCGGAGGTCTTGAACCTTTTTCAAAAATGAAAGTGCGATTAAAAGTTCAAGCAAACCGACCACTGGCGACCTTGGAAGAAAGCGATATCAGAATTGGAAATATCGGCATTCGGGATAGTTTCGACAAAATCACCGTTGCCTCATATGCTACAGAACTAATTTCTATTCTCGTCCAAGCCAACGAAGCAGCGGATGAAATTTTCGTCGTATTTGAACTCTTCATGAGCCGCCTAGCAGACCAAGAAGACGACACTCTACCCAAACTTCTCCTAGATTTTGAAACCGCACTCACCCGCTTTTCCGGATTTAGCCCTTCGCTCGACGCCTGTTTTAAATGTGAAAAAGACGCCCAACAATTTACAAAGTATCGTATCAGTCGACGTGGCGAAGGATTAATCTGTCGCGCGTGTACCGAAGGAGAACATTATGGCATCGCCGATAAAAGCACGATGTCGGTTTTTTGGACCGCCTACCAAGACGCCCTGATCGAATACGCTGACCTCGCCCAAGCACGACGCATTATCTGGGCGAGCTTGGGTCCGGTTGTCGACCGCGATATGAAAACGAGGGCGCAAGTCGAAAAACTTTGGAGCCGCTAAAAGCTCCCGAGATTATGGGAACCTACCTTGTTGGCCCAGCGGATTTAGTGTGATCATTTTCGGCGGGTTGAAATGAAAAGAGGTTTCTTCTTTGGAGTGAAGAGAAGTCCCCTCTACCTCTGGGTGAGGGCGCCCTGAGGATGTGCGTTAGCACTTCCGAGGAAGTACTCTTGGGGTGTGCTAGGGTAAGGCTCGTCAACGAAAGCAGGTTCTCTCAAAATCCCGCTGTTCTGGATCACACTACAGCGATTTGCTGACTTCCGTTGCCTCTCTTTGAGAAGGTCGGTATGGAAGAAAGGTATGTGGAAAAGGACCTCATGAAGAAATTGAAATTTATTAGCTACGGAGAATCCTTGGTAGATTTCTTGCCTGGAAGTAGAGGCAAGTTAAGAAACGTAAGCTCTTTTACTAAATCTCTCGGCGGCGCACCCACCAATCAAGCGGTCGGACTTGCGCGCTTGGAAGAAAACATTTCTCTTCTGGGCGTGGTCGGCGAAGACGAGTTCGGATATTTTATCAAAGAAGCACTCACACGAGAGGGCGTGGATTCCACCTACGTTAGGACAACAAGTCTGGCAAAAACGGGCGTCACTTTCATTACCCTAAACGAACAAGGCGACCGAAGCTTTTTCTTTTTTCGTGAGCCGAGTGCAGACCAAACATTACGCAAAGAAGATATCCCCATGGATGTTTTTGAAGGAAAAGACGTCCTCAGTATTGGGACAAATTTGCTCACCAAAGAACCCGTTCGGTCGGCAACCTTCCACGTCGCTAACCTTGCAAAAGGGTTCGGATTAGATCTCGCGATTGACGTTAACTACCGCGCCCATCTATGGGAAGATCCATCGTTTGCTGAAAAAGAAATACACGCCTTATTGAAAAAATGCACTCTGATAAAAGTAAATGAAGAAGAGTTCGCGTTTCTAAGTAAAGGGAAAAGCGAGGAGGCTTTGTTTGAGCAATTTTCCAAACATCACTGCCGAGCTCTGGTCATCACCAAAGCCCAAGAAGGCGCAAAAGTTATCACGAAAAACTTTTCCCTCAGCGCTCCCGCGCCTCCAACAGATGTCGTCGACACGACCGGCGCTGGAGACGGATTTATCGCGGGCCTCCTCTCCTCGATTTCCCATTTCGGCGAGGGTGGTTTGGACACGCGAATTCAAGAGATGGAGGAGGAGGATTGGAAGAAGGTTCTTTCCTTTGCTTGCACAGTTGGGTCTTTGGTTTGCACCAAACTGGGTGCAACGCCGGGCCTCCCATTTCGTAAAGATATTTACTAAGACTAAAAATTCAGAAAGGCATCGCGTGTCATCTTCGGACGTAAAGGAGGTGGTCTTGTGGAGTTCTCACGGCTTGTTTCGGTGTAGATAGTAATCCAGCTTACGATCTCAGGGTTTAAGCCCTTCCTAGGGCCTCCACCTTTTCATCAACTTGCTGGCGAGCAGACCCTTCTCCCAGAGGGAGAAGAGATTATTCCTATTTTATGAAAGGATTCAGCGCTTCGATAAACGATTTTTTCGACGCTTCAATCCGACGACCAATCCGAGGATGATGAGCCATAAAGAACTTGGCGAAGACGGTAGTGATGAGCAGGTCGACTGGCCGCCAGCGAGTAAAATACCGGCGCTGTCTGCGCTATCATCATC
>JALSKP010000065.1 GCA_026988815.1 Myxococcales bacterium
GTTCAACAACTTAACTAGGTCAAGGCCGAAGCCAATAAACCCACAAGCTAAAACGAAGTCCCCCACCCTAACCCTCCCCCAGAGGGAGAGGGGATCAGAATCCCACCGTTTTTGATCACACTAGTCCACGAACCATCATAGAGCCGTGTGGGATAACCGAGAATAGCACTTGAGGCGAAGGCTAAATTCGAGGCACGTGTACCGGTCCTACAATAGGTATAAACGGTGTCGCCCCGTTTATACCCCGCGTCGCTAAAGAGAGCTTTGAGGACCTTCAGCGATTTAAAGGTGAACGAGGCATCAAGGAGCGTTACTTCGCCGTCACCATTGAGATCGACCTCGGCATCTTCTTTTTCTAATACGCTTTTGTACTCAACATTGACCGCGCCTTTAATACGTCCCTCAAAAAGCGGCGTAACATTGCTCGTCGTGGTTTTCGCCACAGACCTTGTCTTCCATCTTCGACTTTTTCTCATCACACAATCCCTCGCATTCAGCTTCGCCTCGGGCATCGAGAATCAAGGTGTTTTGGTGTTCTTTAACGACCTTCATCATGTCGGTAAGCGTTGCCTGTAAAACCGTCCCGTCCTGGCGAACCTCATCAATGGTATGCGTTCCCTTCATCGTTGGTACCGATCCCTGACTCGAAAAAAGATCGTCTTTGGAATAGTTGAGGTTTTGATTGATATCTGGGTTTAGCACATAGGAGGCCTGACCACTCAACATCGCGAGGTTTTTCGCTTTCACGCCCCAATAGGCGAGCGTGTACCACATTCTCGCCGCACCCGCGAAATAGGTTCCAGCCTTCGTGTCTCCTGGTGTGCCAGCGACGAAAAGAAGCATGTCGTTGTTGGGATCAATTTCGTAGGCCTGAAATGCGCCGTCCATTTCCGCACCCGTAAAAACGGGTTTGGGAATATTTGAGACGCCGTCAAAACGCGAATCCCCAGTCGTTGTACATCCCGCTGTGCGATCGAAGGTGAATACATTTTCGCCATCCCCTTTCAGATATTTATAATCCGCATTGCTGCCATTAAAGAGCTCACCGACCTGAAAAATAATGAGTTTTCCGCTTATCCCTTTCGGCTTGTTTTTCTCCCAGTCCGTGATCCAAGACGCAACCCTGTCCGCCGTCACGACACCATGGGTATTGTCCTTATAATCGGCCGCCGAAGTATTGGATATTTCTTGCGCGCTTAATATGTGCAGATCATTTTCCGCTATTTCCTCGGTACTGTCGCACCCCGAAAATAAAAGTGCTGACGCTGCAAAAGTACCGATGATTAAATGTTTGGTTCGAAATTTCATTGTTACTCCTTATGAAATTTGAAAGACCTAGAATGTCTTTCGGACTACCAAGAAATAATCACAAATTCTCAGAGTTAATCATTAGTTTTGACTATGTTGAGTATATTATTTGCATAGGTGTTTGTTATGGGTGTTTGTGCGTTTTTTTTGTGTAAGCTAAGGTTGGGCGGCTGGCGGATCCGAAAGGATGTAAATCCTTCGTTCCTCATTTTCAGGAATTATTGTAAGAGAAAACATGGTTATTCTTCGAAGTAAAAAAGTTTTATTGGATGGCGAATTTTCTCCGGCTAGGATAAAAATCGAGGACGAAAAGATCGTAGGAATTGCGCCTTATGAAGGCGAACACGATATCGATTACGGCGAGCTTTGCATCTTACCAGGTTGCATCGATCTGCACGTTCACATCAACGAACCGGGACGTACAAACTGGGAAGGCTATGAAAGCGGAACCCAAGCTGCGGCCGCCGGAGGAACGACAACGATTGTTGACATGCCCTTGAATTCAATTCCTTCAACCATTAATGCCTCGGCTTTAGAAACCAAGAGAGCCAGCGCAAAAGCAAAAGCTTATGTGAACGTCGGCTTTTGGGGTGGCGCTGTTCCGGGAAACGAAAAAGATATTCCCGACCTTGCCGCTGAAAAAGTGCGTGGCTTTAAATGTTTCATGGTTCCAAGTGGCGTCGAGGAATTTGATTTCGTGAGCACCCAAGATCTCGAAAAATCGGCTGAAGCCATTCAACCTACCGGGTTGCGTTTACTTGCGCACGCCGAAGATCCTGAAACCATCGAAAAATCGGCGAAGATTTGGACAGGGGAAAACGGCGCTTCCTACGCTGATTATTTATTATCGCGTCCCGAAGAGGCCGAAGAAATTGCCGTGCAAACCTTGGTTCGCATTTCCACAACCTACGATTTGGATGTGCATGTCGTTCACGTCGCCTCGGCTAGAGCGCTTGATGTGATCCGAGCAGCCAAAGCCCAGGGATGTAAAATCACAGCTGAAACTTGCGCCCACTACTTGTACTTTTCCGCCGAAGACATCTCTGATGGAGATACGCTTTTCAAATGTGCACCACCGATTCGAAAAGCGTCGGTACGAGAGGCGCTTTGGGGAGGACTGGCGGACGGCACGTTGGATTTTATTACGAGCGATCATTCGCCAAGCCTGCCTTCTTTAAAAGGATTAGAAAAAGAAACGCCTTCTTTTGCTCGATTTGACAAAGCCTGGGGCGGTATCTCTTCCATTCAATTCCTGTTATCGGTGGTCTGGACGTCGGCCAAAGCGCGTGGTTTTTCTCTGTCCCAAGTGTCGGATTGGCTCTCAAAAAATCCAGCCGAGTGGAACGCTTTCGAAAAACGGGGACGTCTAGCGAGCGGTTTCTGCGCCGACCTTATCGTATTCGATCCCGATGCTTTTTTCGAAGTGGGTGAAAAGAAAATTTTTCATCGACACAAGGTGACTCCTTATTATCTCGAAAAATTGTCTGGCCTCGTGCACGCAACCTACGTGAGTGGGAAGCTCATTTTCTCTGACGGCGATGAAGCCGTTGATGGTCCATTTGGTAAACTAGTATAATGAATCCAAACGAAGATATTCCCACTGATTTGATCGATCTCCTTTCCCAAGAATTGGGTGGAGCGGTTCTCTACGCCAACGATGATTTTTTTGCATCAAAAGATAATCTGATTCTTCCCGCCGAAGCAGTTTGGAAAGAAGACGCCTATACCGATCGCGGAAAATGGATGGACGGTTGGGAGTCTCGGCGAAAGCGCATCGAGGGGCATGATTATTGTTTTATCAAACTCGCTTTGCCTGGCCTTATCCGTAAAGTGATCGTCGATACCGCTTTTTTTACAGGGAACTATCCTGATTCTTGCTCCCTTGAGGGTTGCGTTCTGGGAGCCAATGCGACACCAGAAGCTTTAGAAAAAGCAGATTGGTTTACGCTTCTCGAAGACTCAAAACTTGCCGGTGGTTCAAAGAATACATTCGATCTTTCTTATGCGGGAAAAGTTACCCACCTGCGTTTTAACATCTTTCCCGATGGTGGCGTGGCGCGTCTTCGTGCTTTCGGCGAGGTGCTGCCCAAACTGAATCGCTGGAAAAGTTTGGGACAAATTGATCTAGCATCGATCACCCACGGCGCAAAAACACTTTCCCAAAGTGATATGTATTTTGGTTTGGCCTCAAATTTATTAAAGCCCAATCGCGGCGTTAACATGGGCGATGGATGGGAAACAAAACGCAGTCGAGGTGCCGGGCACCTAGATTGGTGTATTCTCGAACTCGCCGCTAATGGTAAAATCGAATACGTTCAGATCGATACCAATCATTTTAAAGGAAATTATCCGGACCGATGTTCGCTTGAGGTCGCAACAACTTTAAAAGGCAAGGAGACCGAATGGACGATGATTTTAGACGAGGTAAAGTTGCAAGCCCATACCTTGCATGAATTTGAAAAAGAGCTTCATGAGATCGATAATATACGCTTTGTTCGTTTTAAAATTTTTCCAGATGGCGGAATAAGTCGCCTGCGTTTATTCGGAAAAGTGAGCTCTCAAGGGTGGGAGGAGGCACGTCTTCGCGATCTCAAATTTGTAAATCAAGAGGGTGCCAAAGCCTATTTTTCCTCGGCGTGCGGAAGTAAAAAATGGGTGGAAGGGATGGTTTCAGCGCAACAAGGCGATGGCTTTTCGAGCCTTGAAAGCATACAAAAAAAAGCAAAAGAAGTATTTCAATCCTTGGAGGATAAAGATTGGTTGGAGGCTTTTCGGTCCCACCCCAAAATAGGCGGAGAAAAAGCTGAAGATAAGGTAAGCCAAAATTCATCCCAGTGGTCGAGCAAAGAACAGGTAGGTGTAGAACACGCTGAAGAAAAAACCTTGTCTCGCTTAGCAGAATTGAATCAAGCTTATTTTGAGAAACATGATTTTATTTTTATCGTCTTTGCGTCCGGGAAATCGGCCGGAGAGATGTTAGAAATTCTCGAAGAACGTTTGAACAATGAAACAAAAACAGAGATAAAAAACGCGTCTATCGCGCAAGAAAAAATCACCCATACTCGTTTAGAAAAGTGGATAAAGGGACAATAATGGCAACGATAAGTACACATGTTTTGGACACCGCAACAGGTAACCCTGCCGCAGGTGTGTTGATTAAATTGCAAGCAGAGCGAGATGGGTATTTTCATCCCATCGGTTCGGGAACGACCAACGCAGACGGAAGGGTTGGCGATTTATTGGAAGATGAATTCAAACCTTTGGTCGCCGGCACCTATCGTATGACCTTTGATGTGGAACAATATATGACCGATTCGGGTCGAGATAAATTCTTCTACCCTTATGTGGATATCACCTTTCGCATTGAATCGGCCGAAGATCATTATCATGTTCCCTTGCTCATTTGCCCTTATGGTTTTTCTACCTATAAAGGAAGT
>JALSKP010000066.1 GCA_026988815.1 Myxococcales bacterium
TGCCAGCACTCGTTCCGTTGTTTTGCTGGCTGCCGTTGTTTGGATTTGTACTGCCATTGTTTTGCGCCCCTCCATTATTGTCAGCGCTGTTATTCGTCGCGTTTTCGTCTGAGCATGCGACGAGAAGACTGAGAAAAGAAATAAGAATGAGTTTAGACACGGGTATCCTTTGGTAAGTGGTCTGTACCGAAAGTAGGGGAATGTACCAAAGCGAGAATGTCTCTTCTTGGTATAGGATTATTCAGATTAGTAATGTGGGACACTGTGGATTAAGTCTGTATGTTTACTTCCGAGAGAGTATAGGCATCGGTGAAAACAATGACGCTATCTTTTGTGAAGGTCTTTGCCTTGGCGTGTTTGGCCATTCCTAGCTCTGGTATTTCCCACTCTCCGATGATTTTCATGTAGGAGGAGGGGGTGATGTTTTTGGCGTCCTCATCCAAGGAACGCAAGGTCACTCGGTTGTATTGGGTTTCAATGAATTGTCGGTTCGGAAGTAGCGTCGCGCGATAATCCGCCGATATTTTTTTAGTTCCTTTTTCGTCGACTTTGAACATCGCGTGTGAAGGGAATTGAAAACCGGTCACGTAGACTTCTCCCTCATCGCTAATTTGAATGTTTTCAATGTTTTTGAATGTTGCAGGGTAAATGACCTCACTTTTATCTTTCAACGAAATCCTTCGAATCGATCGCCCGTGGGAAAATGCCACCCATTGACCATTTTTACTGATGCCTCCGCTTGCTTGTGGAATTGCATCCTCGTCTTCTTTTTTAGTTGGACCTTGAAGGGTGAAACGTTGAGTGATTTTACCCTCGGGATCGTACAGGGCCGCGTTCGCATCCGAACAACCGGCGAGTAAAATCCCAGCGCTGCTGGTCGAAATCTGCCAAAGGGTTCGGCTCAGGTGGCCGATAGAGAAGGAAGAAATGTTGGTACTTTTGAGTGTTTGCGGATCTGTGGATTTAATAACGCAGTTTACGAAATATCCTTTTGCCACATTTTTAAAGGAGCGGTGCATCGAGATTGCTCTACCTTGAGCGCCACAGACCAAGGTTGTTGCCTCACCGTAGGCTACCTTTTGCGTCGTGATATTTTCGCGAGATTGTCCAGGACCAAGGCTGACTTTGTAAAGAAATCCATCTTTTCCGTCGGCCCAAATCACGCCGCTTTCGGGATGAACACAATGGGTCGATTCTCCTCGATTATCGCTTAGAAATTTTGTCATCCATTGAAGCCGCCCTTCTTGAGGGGCACGGATAATGTATCCTTCTTTGTTGAGCAGAAAACGCAAGGCCTTGTCGTGGTAGTAGCCACCCTTGAAGGTTTTCTTTTTTGGTCTTCCGGCCTTGTCGATGTGGTGAAGGAGGACCCCGTTTTCGATGGGTTCAAGGCTTGCGATTCTTGTTGGAGTGTCTCGGTGGCTAAAAACCATTCTGTTCTCGTCTGTCAAAAAAATAGAGTTTCAATTACGTGCTTATCAACAGTTGTGTCAATCCTTCCTAAAGGGTGACATGTTATGCGCCCTTTTTGTAAGTGTTGTGCGACTTGTTAGAAGTAGGGTTCCTTAGCTCAAATTTTTTCCAAGGCATTCCTTGAATAGATTTAATGGAAGTAGCTTACAGAGTCGACAGATCTTGTGTTTTGTCTTCCACGCGCTGATCAAAAGATATCGCTTGGTCAAGTCAATTCTTAAAATGAGTCTTCTAAATACTTGCGCGCACTTTCGAGGTCTCCTATTCTCGCTTTATGATTAGAATGATTACCTTCACAATTTTGCTCCTTCTTCCAACCAGCGCTTTTGCAGATCTCTACAAATACAAAGCCAAAGACGGTTCGATAATCATTTCTTCTCGCAAACGGAGTGGGCTCAAACTTATCGAAGTCACCCGTACCGGTAGCCGAGCGAAGAAAAAAGCAAAGCCGATGAAGTCGGCATTGCAGCGGCCGCGTGTCAGAACGCAAAACTACGCAAAGGCGAAGAAAAAACACAATCGCTTCGATGGATTTATTAAAGAAGCGGCCCAAAAATACAACGTTCCCTTTGCCTTCGTAAAAGCGGTCATTCGTGTTGAAAGCGCGTTTAATCCAAGAGCTTTAAGCCATGCAGGCGCAATGGGGCTCATGCAGATGATGCCAAAAACGGCGGCGAGTATGGGGGTAAAAGATCCTTATGATGCAAGGCAAAATATTTTTGGCGGGACAAAATTTCTTCGTGTCCTCACCGATCGCTATGACGGGGATATTAATCTCATTCTGGCGGCCTACAATGCAGGCGATAGAGCGGTGGCTAGATATAAAGGCATTCCCTATCCGCAAACAAGAGGGTATGTATCTTCGGTGTACCGTTGGTATAGAAAATATTCTGAAGAATAATACATGAGTTCAAATACAATTCGCCAAGATATTGTCAATATTCCAAATCTATTGACCCTATTTCGAATCGCATTAATCCCTGTTGTCTGCGCCTTGATCTACGACGGCGAGCCCCTTCAATGTTTGATTGCCTACATTTTTTTTGCGGTGGCAAGTTTCACGGATTGGCTTGATGGCTACATTGCTCGAAAGCAAAACCTTGTCAGTATGACGGGGAAGTTCCTTGACCCACTGGCCGATAAACTCCTTATCATGGGTGTTTTGATTATCCTCGTCGCGCTAGGTCGCGTTGATCAATGGCTTGTGATTTTGATCTTAGCCCGCGAGATTTCGATCACAAGTCTACGCGCCTTGGCAGCAGGTGAAGGGATGGTGATGGCAGCCGGGCAGGGCGGAAAATATAAAACCGCCTTTCAAATGTTGGGCATCGTTGGTCTGATTATCCATTATACTTATGAGCTCAATTACTACGGTCTTGTGGTCGTAAAAATGAATTTTCACCGTGTTGGTTTATACTTCCTGATTCTCTCCATGTTTTTTAGTTTCTACAGCGCCGCACAATACGTCCAGAACTTCTTGAATCAGCTCGGTGATGAGGAAAGCAAAGAAGATGCCTAGGATTCTTCTCGGTTCGTGTTGGCACCTAAAGTAGAGATTGCCCTAAAAAGTAAAATCCCCAGTTGTTTAAATTCTTTTTGACAAGGGTGCGTTTATCTAAGAAATCGCGAGCCTTGCCGTATTTGATCGACTGCGTTAGCTTGCCGATCTGCTTACCGGATTGAACTCCGACGAAGTCGTACAGGCGTTGAAGAGCCAAGCGAATTTCGAGAGAGTTTCACCGGCACTAAGACCGATTCACGGAGAAATAAATGAAAAGTATTTTATTGATAATCACCCTTCTCATGTTGATGACTGCTTCTTTTTCATGCGGTCCCGACTACCCTAAATGCGATAAAGACGGTGATTGTAAAAGTAGTGAAAAAGGCGTGAAAGAGAACAAACTTTTTTGCGTAAACGGTCTTTGTCAGCAATGTAAACAAGACCCAGACTGCGGCGATCCTACAATGGAATGTAACGCTGGTGTTTGTGATGCCATCCCCGGGTATTGTACGGGGGTGAACGATTGTCCTGGAAACGAAAAATGTGTGAACAACCGTTGTTCTCCTGAATGCGTTGACAATAGTGAATGTGGAAGCGGGAAATGTGACGCTGGAAAATGCGTTGAAGCATCAAAGCAATGTTCGGGTGATGCTGATTGCCCAGACGGCGAAATTTGTAAAGAGGGCATTTGCCAGTCCCAATCAAGTTCGAGCTGTTCTCTTGAAACGATTCGTTTTGAATACGATGCCTCGGGCATTCGTTCCTCATCAAAATCGATACTCCAAGCCAACGCCGATTGCATGAAATCGGGAAACCTAACTGTTCGTATCGAAGGACATGCCGATGAAACGGGATCCAACGAGTACAATATGTCTCTCGGAGAAAAACGTGCACGTGCGGTCTACAAATACCTTCGTCAGCTCGGCGTTCCTAAAGCATCGATGACAACCATCACCTACGGTGAAGAAAAGCCTGCGTGTACTTCAGGGTCGGGCTGTGACGCCGAAAATCGACGTGTAGAATTTCAACTGAGATAAATATGCGAAATATCATCATCGGAATAGTATTTTTATTCGCCGGATGCACGCCCATTTGGACGGGAAACCAAATGCAGGACGACATTGACCAACTTCGTTCCGACCAGGCTCTGTTGAATCAGAATCTCGTCGCGAAAGAGAAAGAATTGAGCGATATGATCTCAAACGCCAGGGCAGAAACCACGCAACTGAACCTGGTCCTAAAAGAAGCCACCGCGTTATTGCAACGTAACTCCGCGGACTTCGGTATCGAAATGGAACAAATTCAAAAAGACATTGAAACCATTCGAGGAAGAACCGACCAGATTAAATTCTCCTTGGAGAAAATGGAAAGTGCGATGAAACTGTTTAAGGAAGACACCGATTTGCGTTTTTCTGAAACGAAAGTTCAGACCCCGATGAGTGAAGCGGAATTATTTTCCAAGGGAGAATCTCTTTACAAGAGCGGCGCCTATCAGGAAGCACGTTCGACCTTTGAGTCCTATGTGACCAAATATCCGAAAAAGAGAAACACCGCTGGTGCCTATTTCTACATGGGCGAGAGTTTTTTCGGACAAAAACAATACGTGAACGCAATCGGCGCTTACGAAGAAATTTTGAAGGCTCATCTGAAATCAAAGTACGGAGACGACGCAACCTTTCGTATAGGGGATTCATTTTCGAAATTAAAAAAATGCAAAGAAGCTGCGATTTTTTATGATTCGGTCATTCAAGATTTTCGTAAATCT
>JALSKP010000067.1 GCA_026988815.1 Myxococcales bacterium
CGTGACCCTGGTCAGAACAAGACACCGCTACTGAGTGATCATTTTTTGAGGTTTTCTTTCTTTGTAGTACCCCGTTGTGGTGTGCGAAGCCTACCCTCGGGTATACCCGTGGATGGCTTGTCACGACTACAGAGGGTCGCATTGCTCAGAAAATGCTCACCGGTTTTCTTTATTAATTATTTACAATCAGCTAAAGAAAGTCATTGAATAGAGATTCAGTGGTCGCTATGGTGCGCCACCCCAGGAGGCTTGATTTGAAGTATTTTTCCGTCCTTGTTGCAACCTTAATTCTTGCTAACTGCAGTTCCGATCAAACAGAACCTTTTTCAAAATGCTCGGATCAAGAACTCTACGATCAACTTACTGACAAATGTGTACCTCGGATTCGTGACGTCGTTCCTGACGCCGGGCCAGACAAGGATACATCTAAAATGGATGTGACGCCCGACGAAGGCCCTGTTGTGTTGGATATGGGACCCGATATTCCAGGCCCCGAATGCGATAAAGATCACGATGGCGAATTATCTAAAGAATGCGGTGGTAATGATTGTGACGATAATGTCCGTCAGATGTCACCAAATTTTATAGAAGTTTGCGATACTTTAGACAATAACTGCGATGGCATTATTAACAACGGTATCAACTGCAGCTTTTTTGCACATACGGGACGAACGGGAAATCGTGAGCCGGAACTCTATCGTGTGGATCCATTTCTAATGACGGCCAAGCCTGTTGGATCTATGATCACCATTCCTGGTGGATCGACGCTTCTTGATATCGATACTCATCCTAATGGAATTCTCTACGGCATCAGCTCAGATGAACTCTTTCGATTCGACGAAGCTGGAAAGACCTGGTCTTCGGTAGGGAAATTTGGACAGATAACCGGCGCAAATGGCTTAGCTATCGACTCTGAAGGAACGGCTTTTGTGACGGGACGCGACGAAGTGTATACTGTCGATGTGAACGATGGTTCGGCGACCTTGCTCGGCAAAGTCGGCGGCGAGTTCTTCTCCAGTGGAGATTGCGTGGTCAACAAACAAGATACTCTTTACATGACCTCAAAAAATCGCGATCCCGAGATCAAAGATGAGCTCGTTCTCATCGATCGACGAACCGCTGTGGGTACCCTCATCGGAAGCACTGGCTTCAAGCGCATTTACGGACTCACGGCAGGGTGGGGCGAACTTTGGGGACTCACAGCTGGTACCTTTGAGGAACCCAACGGTCAATTGATCAAAATCGACCCAAATACAGGTCAGGCCGAACTTGTACACACTTTCGAAGGTATTCGTTGGTTTGGTTCTGCGAGTGATCCAAACCGCTGATTAGGATTCCCATGTTTCACAAATCTTTCTACCTATTCTTCATCGCCGCGGCGATGTTTTTTTCGTGTAGCGATGACGATGAGCCCTCCAATCCTGAAGACGCTCTTCAAATAGAAGTTCTCTTTGACTCGCCAAAAAGCGAGAGTCAGAAAGGAGAGCTGTTTGAAAATAGTGTCTTTATAGGAGAGGAAAAAAGAGATGCCGTACTCGTCATTCTTAAGGGGTTTCTAGAGCCCGATGCTGAGATTCCCTTTCGATTCGAAGTCGTCAGAGTCGTCGAGGCCGAACTGTACCGCGACGTTGATAAAGAGGTTGTCCCCAATCGTTTTATTACCCATGCGGAAATTCTAAATAAAGAAGGCGGAATTCTTTGGGAAGAAGATGTCGACTCTCTTTTTCAGGTTCTAGAATTTCTCAAGATTGTTGTGAGCCAGCAATCACCGATCAAATTGAATGCGAGCCAAATCTACCGATTCGTGGATATGCAATATCCTGAACTTCTTGAGTTCGGCATTCTCGTTCCGACAAGCCTTGATAAAGATGCGCGTTTTAGGATGACTGTACCAGACGAAGACGGAAATATTGTTGAGGCTCTTAACGTTTCTGTTGCATCATTGGTAAAGGCGGCCAAACCCTCGCCCCTAAAACCGACGACAAAACTCATCGAAGAAAATGGTAAACCGGAAGACAAAATTGATATCGTTATTGTCTCCGATGGCTATCAAGCCGAGCGTGAGAAAAAATTCAATGGTGATGCAAAAGCCATCAAAGATCGTTTTCTAGATACTGAGCCTTTTAAATCCCATGCATCGGATTTTAATTTTCACACGGTTTTTCTAGCTTCAGAAGAGGGCGGCGCGGGTTATGATTGCACAGGAAATGTCCTTCGCGATCGCGGCTGCAAAAACGACATCCGTGACACGGCCTTTCAAACCACCTTCGTTGTTTCGGGGCTTGCAGATCGATTGAATCTTAACATTGACGCGTCTTCGGCCAGAGCAGCGATGCCTCTAAAAGTTGCCAAATTATACGAGGCTGCCTCAAGCGTTCCCTACGATCAAATCGTTCTTTTAACGAACACAGATAGAGCCTCGGGATTTGCGGGACTCTATTTTTCAGTCCTCACAGCCTACGATGCTAGACTAGAATTTCCCCATGTCGCGGTCCATGAATTGGGACATTCGTTCGGATTACTCGGCGATGAATATAGTGCCACAAACGACGCCTGCCTTTCCGGCGAGCCGCGCATTCCTCTTCCTGTGAATATCGCCTCTGGTTTTAATCCTTTAAAATGGTCTGCCTTGGTCGATAAAGGCGCCGAAATACCGACCCCTGACTCGAAGTCGAATTCGGTTGAGGTTGGTGCTTTCGACGGCGCCTATTCTTGCGAAGAACATTACCGTCCTTCGGCGACGTGTAAGATGCGAGATTCAACCCATGAATTTTGTGCGGTCTGCGCTCAACAATTGGTGAATCGAATTGGGACAACCATTGATCCTCTTCCGTCGGCAGGACTTGAGTTAACAGACGAGGGCAGTGCGCTGGTTATCGATTTGTCTAGTTTTGACAATCGCTCCTTTACCTTCCTTCTTTCGGGAAAAGAGATTGAAGCCAAAGATGGGAAGCTTTCCATTCCAAAAAGCGAGATCAACACAGAGTGGAAGAAGTTCGAAGCACGTGCCACCATAAGTTCTGATTTTGTAAAGGTGCCTACGACTCAGTTAAGCACAGAAAAGGCGATTTGGTTGCGCGGCCAATAAATTCTTCGTTTTTTTTCATGCACCCTCTAGCTTCCAAAACTTACGTTGAGCGCGTCCTTGCGCTTCAAAAAATAGGTCACCATTGGAGTAGATGGCCTCGGTATGTTCGAGGGTATTTCGGTAATGCAGATCTACCCAAAATGTGCACTTCGGCGCTCCTTCAAAAGCCTCTCTACCTGACGCATTTACGACCAGATCGACCTTGGCCGGGATGTCTAACCATCCTTCCCGCGATCCAGTATGGTAAACTAGCTTCCATTGTGTTTGGTCGATGGCAGCGCGAATTGCTCGGCTTACGTCTCCTTTTCCAAATAGCGCAACGCTTCCCTTCTCGAGTTTGAGCTCGTTCAACTGGGCAAGCATTCCCTCCACATCGGTATCTAAGCCTAGCCATTTTTCCCCATCGTATTGCAGGGTATTGGCCATTCGAATCGCCTGATCAGGCGTATCGAGAATCTCTAAAGCGTAGGAGCGTGGGATGCCCTTTTTTTCTGGCATTGCGAAGTTTTTTTTCAGAGGCGAGGTTACCGATAGTTGATGAATTCCAATATTGACGCACTGGGCCAGGCCTGATTCTAACTCGGATGCCCTCATGGGTATCTTCAGATAAGAATCGCTTAGCTTTGCTTTTCGGCTTTGCTGACCATGCCAAAAACTTCCTTGAGACCGCTCAATGTCTTCTCCGATCAAGGCTTGAAAATTGGACGCCTCGTTAACGTCGATATGGTCTAGCCAATCCTGAAGATCATAACCCAAGAAACTGGGGTCGTTTCCCTCGTTGATTCGAGCTGGGATGTAGTTTGTGATATTAGTAGTCAGGTTTAGTATTCTATAAAACCTAAAGGTCTTTCCTTGGGCCAAAAAAGTTATTTGTAATCCTGCCTTAGCAAGGGGATGAACAAGCGCTTTGGCAAACCCAAGTTGGTCAAAACTTTCCACCAAAGGTGCGTATTTAAAAACAATATTTGTCCAGTTGGGATGTCTCTCTTGGAGCGCTCTTCCGGCGGCGATAAGTTGTTCGAGATCGATGGGGTCCACGCGGTCAGGATGTACGGAGAGGATGAGTTGTCGTGGTTCCAGGTCACCAAGAATATTGCGCGAAAGGACATCGCCGATATACTTGATGTCGATGTCAAACACCATCGCGTTCGACCGCGCACTTAGCCAGTCGGGGTCGAAATGTCGCAAACTGGCAATCATTTTTTTGATATTGGGAGGGGATTGAACAAGGTCGCTTCTACATTCAATCCCTGCAAAATCAAAAATATTTACATCGTTGATAGCGCGTTCTAAATCTCTTTGGCTGGCGACTATCCATGTTTTTTTCGCGAACTCACTTTGGGATACGCGTAAAAGTTGTTCAATCGACACGGCAACTTTTTCGACGATCCGGTCAAAGCTGCGTCCGGAGGGCACATCGATCTTGAGGTGAGCGCGTCGTTTCCAAACGGGTTCTCTGGTTGCACACATCCATGCGATTTCCTCTTCAAAGGACATTTCTATTTTTAGTCTTTCTCGCTCTTGGGCAGCAATATTGGACCAGTTTTTTCTGGAAATCCAGATAATGATCGCGTCTTCAGGAAAGGAAAGGCATCCCGCGCCAACGGAGATGATACGAGGACGAGAATCTTCGTCGAGC
>JALSKP010000068.1 GCA_026988815.1 Myxococcales bacterium
CATGTAGATAATTTTATCCAAACTTTCTGAATAAACACCCTGAACAAGGCAGCGCCTTGGCGCTTTCATGAGCGGTTTAGATTGTCCAACGATGCCGTCTCTAACACCGACCATCCACGTGTAGGGAACTTGTTTATAGGATCCAAGACCGTGTCCGCCGTGTTGAAAAATTTGAGAATTTTTAGGTCGATAGGTGACCGCGGTCTCCCATGCGATATTGGGAAGATCTTCTTTAAGCGTTATCCAGCTTTGCGCTTCCAGGTCTGGCAAAAAAGGCAGAAGGGGTGGGGATTTCATGACATCACCGAGATCCATATCCAGGTCGGCAACCCCTTGGTCTGTTCCTATGACTTCCCAATCCCTTACAGAAAAGTCCCTTTTGCCAGCGTCGTGTTCAAGGTCTGTCTTTTCGTTTGAACACCCAATCACCGTGAAAAGCAGTAAATTAGCCACGAGTCGAGATCTATTAATACCCAAATTTCATCTCCTCACTTCTCAGAATTTCACCAATGAGTGCTCTTAAATTTCGATTAGAATTCTTAAAATGCTCGGCTAGAGATTGAATTAAAGCTGCGTCTTCTCCAGCATTCAAGGTTCTTGGTCCAAATCGAGCATATATTTTTCTGACAGCACATTGATCGAATTTACCAGATTTAACGAGCATCTTCCCATATCCTAAAGGTCCGATTGTGGGGTCTCCAGGAAGACCGAAGAGGGTTTGATCGGAGGGAAGAAAATCTATTAAAATAGAATCAGGATTGTACTCGATTTCAGCTTCCGAGACAGGAGTCATTTTAGTATTCGCGATATAGGCTTCGCGAAAACGAAGGCCGGAAACGCCATAACCGGATTCAAAGCCCTTTATTCTGAAGCGTCCGATTCCGCCCAAAGAAGCGCCATTTTCTGCGAAACGTTTAAAATACATCGCGGCCGGATCTATTTCGGTATGACAGTGTTGGCAGGCCCCCTCAACTGCAGGATCGCGTTTATAGGCGTTAAATTTCTCGCTAGCCGGTGGTGGCTCGTAAACTTTACACGCAAAGGTTTCATTCCATCGCGCCGCTCTTACGCGTTCTCGACTGAAGGAACTATTGGCGCTAATCGAGGTCAATATGCCAGCTGATGGAATAGCATTAATCTCGCTTTTTGTTTTTCGCGGATCAAATTGAAGTGTCCGATCATCGCTTAAGAAGGGGCTCATTTCGCTAAATTTGACAGCTTTCCATTCCGATCGGTCCGCAAACTCATCGAACCAACGCTCTTCGTCAAAAACCTTACTTTGCGGTTTATGATTTCGCGCAAAACGGCGGTACATGAAGAACAGTCCGCGATTAACGATGGTATAATCGCCGAGAACAAGATCGCTAAAAGGGAGATCGTTCATCACGATATGCTCCATAAGTCGTCCGCCCTCTTCGAGAATGGACCTCCGTTGAGTGTGCTCCAAAAAGGGATTGCCGTCGTAAGGACGTTGGTCTCGGCGATCTGCGTGCTGGGAATCCGAGGAATTGCAATAAATGAAATTTGGACCACACCCACATCGCGAATTGGGCAATGGTGCCGCTAAAGCGTTTAGGCTAATCCTCCCACAATCATGGGCACTCCTATCATTCGTGGGCAATCCCATATCGTCAACAAAGCGTGCTTGAATCGCTGCTTCTCCAACCGCTTTAAGTGTCGTCCCTGGTGCCCACCACGGTTCTACATCGGCGATTGGCAGTGATGCGTCATTGCAAATTTTTTGGGTGGCAGCCGCCGATGCCGCATATCTCGTGTGGTAAGTATACCATAATCCTTCGTGTAGACTCCCTTTATCGCAGATGCGTAAATTTGCAGCTTGGGTAGCATACCAATAGGTATCGGACGTACCGAGCTTAAAATCCCTTGTTCGAAGATATTCAATTCCCCATTCGCGTACATGTCTGGAAAACTCGGGACTTTGCATCATCGTCGCGGCGCGGTTTTGCAATTCGGCCTCCCGTTGATTTTCTTGGATGGCTAAAAAGCTCTCGTATTCCTGAATTGTGGGCGGTCGGCCAAGGACGCTCAACGTGATGCGACGAAGCCTGCGTGTAGGCTGAACATTGTGGGCGTTTTCAAGTGTCTCTGCAAACCCCCGATCCCCCCAAAAAGCAGATAATAGAAAGATAAAAAGAACCGTTTTCATGACTGAACTCCAATAATCTGCCCCGGTCCACCGGGTATAAACGTCGGTTGGTCAGCGACACCCAACAGATGGTAGGCAGTCCAGGCAATATCACGTGCCAGATAGGCCCGATTAGCCTTCGATCCATCTTCTAAAATTAAATCACCTTTTGCAGGGTTGGGGCCTGAAACGCCCGTTATGACGCCTTTAAAATCGTAAGTTCCGATGGAACGGTTGCCCGCAACGCCCCCCCCCACGAAAACCGTACTCGTCACCGGCCAATGATCGCTGCCTGAACCTCCAACAAGTGACCATGTTCGCGCGAATTCACTTGAAATAATAACGAGAGTATCATCAAGCAAGGTGCGTCCCCCGCCGATTTGTGTATTTTTCATTTCCCCTAGCAGACGGCCGATAGCCTCAATGGCGGTACGCACAAAAACATATTGATTAGCCTGACCACCAGCGCTATGCGTATCAAAAGTGGCGCGAGAAATACCATTGGCATGTAAAGAAAGCGCAGTGCAAGCGTCCGATTTTAGGAGGCGAAGTGCGAAGTCGAAATGCCGACTCCAGGTCCCCCCACTATCGGCAACAGATCCGGCGAGATTAGATGAATAGGGGTTCATTGAGTCTCTTGCCCAGTAAGGATAGTCGCTTTCCCAGCCTGGTGTGTTTTCTATTTTTGACACAATATCCTGAGCAAGTCTTGTGCTCAGCGTTTTATTCATTTGATAGATTGATTCATAAAATCGATCGGTCGATGTTGTTGTGCTACCGGCGAGCTTTTTGGTTTGTTTAAGAACAAAATCATCAATTGCGTTGGTCTGAATCGGATGGGCCACGACGCCGTCAAACACTGGAATTTGTTTTTCCTCTCTTGTGTCTGCGATCCCCTTCCATAAGAAAGGATCACGTTCTGATAATAATTTTCCGGCGGCCGCTAAGCTCGAAAGTTGTATTGGACTACCTTTGGACCCTAGGTCGAAGGCATTGGGAACCAAGCCATGAGATATCGCAACAGCCCCCATCGGCCGGGTGTCTTTAAACTTATCGTACAAGCGTGCGGCGACAACAGAATGCATCGCCGGCGCACGATATTGCGGCCCCGCGATGCCACACATCATCGCTATCTTCCCACTATCGTGGGAGGGTGTTTCATGATCGACACCGTGAACGACACAGGTATCTTCATATAATTTGTTTTGTTTCCAGGCCCAGCCATGCACGGCCGTACCCGCCCCTCGGTCCTTATTCCCCATCGCCAATGCTTCCTCATCCCATTGTTTGATCACCGAAATTTTATTATATTTTCCATCACTACCTGAAGTGCCGTCCAAATTTTCAATTTCATTTCGGTTAAAATAAACAGGCCCCACACCACTGTTCCCATTTTTATTCGGAACACGCTCTCTGAATAAATCTTCATTGTTCAAAATTCGATCAGAAAACCCATTAAAAAAGTAACCCGGTTGCCATCCCCCTGGGACGTAAATCGTCAATAATTTTGTTGGGCCGTTGGCGGGTGCAGCCCACGCCTTATTCTCCAATAGTCCATATTTCCCCAAAAGCGCGACTTGGGATGCGCCTAAACACGCCCCCAAAAATCGCCTTCGATTTAATTTTCTCAATTGATTAAAAGACATGTTACCTCCTAGTATGTAATCCAAAGTGGGTGGCGAATAAAAGCCGAACACACGCCCACCCAAGCGCTTTCGACATCAGCTATTGCTTCGTAATGTTCGAACACTGCGACCATATCATCGGTCTGCGAAGTGTCGGGAATTACACCCAACATTCTCAAATAAAGATAATTTATGTTTTTTCTAATTTGCTCCTTCTGTACATCGCTTCCATCCTTTTTATTGGCATATTTAAAGAGCGCATTATTGTCTTTTTTTCGAATCGACATACGGCACCATCCCAGCGATATTTGTGTTATCATCAGACCGAAAGTTTCGCCCGTATCTACATTGCTGGGAACGCCGGATCTGAAATCAGGTCCACCGATAGCCTGCCACCGAAATAGACCGAAAGAGCTTCCCGCCCCACCATAACGGCTCCACGTAATAATATTGCGTTCATTGCCAAGAAATTTCATAACTCGATTGGGATCCAAGATCGGGAGAGATTGGTTATTTACAGCACCACTTTCTGTGAAGAAATCCGATTCCTCCAATCCCAATTGTTGGTAAAGCGAAGCTACGATTTGTTCGCTTCTGAGACGGCGACTGAGTTTTTGGCCGCCTCGTGTCGGAAGTTCAGGACGCGCTTTTAGCCCGGCAATCCAAGTCTCGATTTCTTCTATTGTAATTTGTGTGACCCCTTCATTTTGTAACTTTAGGTAGGCTTTAGAGGTGGGCATCGACGACCACTCCCCAAGGGCACGCCCCTCCAAAAACGCGATCAGACCGCTGTCCTCAGGTTCCCCCGGGACGATTACTCGGGGATTGTAGGTAATCAGATTTTGGAAACTAGTGAAGGATCCAAACGCGGGAAAACTTGTCCCCTCCCCATGACACATGTCGCAATGGGGTTTGAGACCTTCATAAATCCCCAACG
>JALSKP010000069.1 GCA_026988815.1 Myxococcales bacterium
TAATAGGGCGGCAGTTATACCCGCCGACTAATCTGACGTATTCAAAATTGCCGAGGACCCAATTTTTTACAAATTTGGCCCCCTCAGAAAAAGATCCGCCACATCCTGATTCGCCTACCCACGGTCCTGCCCCTACATAGGTCATATCAAACGCCAAGGACTGTTGAACGAGATTGGTCGGCGGCACCCAAGGGCCAGCCATTTTAACGTTAAAGGTCTGGCTTGTTTCATCCGATTCTGAAGAGATCGCCTCCTCACAAGAAGAGGCGAGTAATAAAAGGAGAGGTACAACAAAAAGCGTTGATATTTTCATAATATTTTTCCCGAAAGTATCGATACTTCTTCTTCTAACTTTTTTTGGAAAAACAATCCAATCCCACCCGTGGTTTTTTCTTAGGAGGTATTTGCTTTAATTAGAGGGAAAACTGGGGAAGACGCCACCGCGAGCGTTAACATCTCCAGCAGGCCAACTGATGTCGGCCACATACCAGAATTCTTCGTCAGACATAGGTTGTCGTAGAAATTCTCTTTCGAGTAATCCACCAATGAAAATTCTTACCGTCGCGCGGCTCATTCCATACCCGTGGTCGGCGAAATAATGAACACCCACGCCGTAACTAATGCCGCCCTTAGGGTTGTCCATGTTAATATTTTCCGGCCCCTGTCCATCGACATCATCGATATCTAAGGAGGGATCATCTTGGCATCCTGGCGAGGTCGGCGTAGGACAAAAGTCCGCGTTATTCGGACGACGCGAGCCCCAATCAGGATTTAGGTTTTGCCAGAAACAATCGTAGGGTCGTTCGTTCCACCGACCACGAGGGTTCAAAAGATGAAGATCCACATCAGAGCCGTTGGCGTCCAATTGATCGGGATCGTTGGGGGTATCCCAAACCAATTGAATATGAATATCCTCGTCGGCGATAGCTTTGACGATCATGCGGGCAGGTTGGCAGGAGCGGATATTATCAGAGTCCCAAACCTCAAGCTCGATGACGTATTCGCCCGCAAGATCGAGGAACATTCCATTTTCATCGTTTCTCGTATTCTCGAGAACGCCGTTACTATCGGTGGGGCGTGAAGTCAGAGACCAACTGTATTTTTGGATCTCTCTACCATCAAACGCGCGACTCGATGATGCATCAAACGCAAGGGTGTCCAAAGGTAGTCCCAGGAAGGTTCCGTTTGGATTCGCAGTTGCCGAGGTTCTTTCTGGATGGCGAGCGATGATGACAGGTTCTGGACATTTCCCAGGCGCGGCTAGACCGACTAAATTAACGGTGTGTTTTGGGTTAAATTCATCGTTGGAAAGAAAATCCAAGGTCGCTTCAAATTTGCCAGATCTGTTAGGTAGAAAATCAACAAATACTTGGATACTTTCCGAGGGATTGAGATCGATACGTTGAAAGGACTCTCGGTCGGGCACACTAAAGGCACGGTTTCCGCGAATGGCATCCACTGAAAAGGAGGTTATCGTGTTTGTGCTGCAGTTTCGAACGACAATGGGGCGCCGACCAACCTGATCGATTTCCACTTCACCAAAGTCGAGAAGATCCTCGGGAATGGTTTCTAAGCAGGGAAATCTAGCGTTCACGAAAAGTTCGATTTCCCAATTTGGTGTATCGGGATCGTTTGAATCGATCCTCAACTGTCCTCGAAACTCCGCGCTTGATAAAGAGGTATGACTGATAATCAAATCCGCACTTTGCCCAACGCCGAGTTCGGTTAATTGGCCGTCAACGCCGAGAAAGCGCATTTCAAAACCCTGGCTCAAGTTCCAATCGCTGAACTTCAAAACCTCGTCACCGGTGTTTTGAACCGTCACCGTTTCTACCCCAGTTCGTCCGACTTCGAGGTCACCAAAAAGTACACGCTTGGGCGCCACAATATTTGGCTCTCCATCAAACTCATACTCTCCGAAGGTCAGCGGTTCGAAAATATCGGACTCGCCAACTCGATCTGCGCAATCACCACAGGCGGTGAGAAGAAGGAGAAGGGCTAGAAGGGAATAGCGTCGAAAAATCATTTAGGCTCCACGTTTCCAATAGTATAACCGGAAAAAGTCGTTTTGGTCGAAAGTTACTTCGTTACTTTTTGAACGAGAACTATCAAAGCACAGAATATGCCACGTTTGTTAGGCCGATAACGAACGAAAAAGGCTTAAAAGGGTGACAATTAAATCGGGGTGTCCTCAGATTTCTATGTAAAAAGTAAAACCCACTCCACATGGAGTAGGTGCACCCCGAGTTGTGGAAAAGGTTAAAACCGGCAGAATCGAGCTCGGGCAATTTACATGAAGTGTTGGAGAGCAAACATCAGTACTTGACGGATGGCGACCATAAGGAAGGCAACCCCAACGCTCTTTTTGACCGACAAACCGTAAACGCTGCGGACAATTAAAACCCAGAAGATACCGTAGATCACAAATCCAACGAAAGGAACGATAAGTCCAATCAACAAACCCACAATGTTCAACAGCCCACTTGTGGTGATCGCTGTGCTATACTTATTTTCAAGTTTAGGCTGCCCCAAAACAGTTAACGAAAGCTTTAAAGCCAAGGCGGAAATGAAAAAACCGGCCACGGCGAGAAAAATACTTAATAAAATAGTCATCAACTCTCCTTCTGAGATGTTATCTCATCTATCTAACGTAATACACGGTAGAAAGATTTCAAAAAAACGCAATGAAGCGAAAAAAAAATGCTGAAGACGAAAGAAAAAACGCTCACATTAGTCGATATGCTAGAAAGAGTCGCAAAAAAGCACCCTGAAAAAGGAATGACCATCATCGATGAAGCTGGCAAAACGCAACGTCAAAGCTACGTTGAAATTTGCGCCAATTCCAAACGTGTTGCTGCTGGATGGTTGGAGTTCGTCAAAAAGGGAGACCGCATTCTGTTCTCCATGCCGACCAGCTTCGATTTTTTTATCGGTTTTTTCGGGGCGCTTCGAATTGGCGCGATTCCTGTCCCCATCGCGCCCCTTAAGGAAAGCCTCGACGCGAGCGATCGGGCTGAGTTTTTGTGGAGAATGACGGAAAGGATGCAAGCCAAGGCGCTTTTGGTTGGGATCCACGAACAACGATCAGCCAAGCCTCCCGAATTAGGCGTTTTAGAAAGTGTGGTGGATATCTCAATGCTACTGGCCGAAAACGGGAAAAATGACAACGATGATACCAACCCTATCGCCTATATTCAAACAACGTCCGGCGCAACAGGGACTCGCCAAGGCGCAATACTCGACCATCTGGCCATTCTAAAAAACATTGAAGAAGTGGGGAAAGGGCTGGGGGCAAACCCGGCTGATGTCGCCTGCTCCTGGCTTCCCATGTACAACGTCCTTGGCCTCATCGGGGTCGCACTGTTTTCTATGTTCCACGGCATGGAGCACGTTCTGATCGACCCCGGGAGCTTTTCAAAGAACCCCGATCAATGGCTCCAAGCGATGAGTCAATATCGGGCAACCTTAAGCATTGCCCCCAGTCATGCCTATCATTTTGCCGCCCGACGAACATCGAGAAGCCAAGTCGCCGAACTCGACTTATCCTCCATTCGAGCGCTTATTGTCGGAGGCGAAAGCGTTCGGAAAAAACACGTCGAGATGTTCCAAAAAACCTTCGCCGAAGCGGGTCTTCCTGCGTCCATTTTTGCGTCAGTCTATGGCCTTTCCGAGGCCACAATGGGCGTGACCTTAGGTCTTCCGGGCCCCCTCAAATCGCTCAAAATATCAAGAGAAGCACTGGAAAAGAATGGAGACATTCAAATCCTCAACGACGGTGTCGAACAACATCGCTTCTTAGAGTTTCTTTCCTGCGGTCGCCCAATCCATGGTGTCCAAATCTCGATCACCGATGAACGAGGTATTGAAAAACCACCTCTAAAACTGGGTTTTATCACGATAAAAAGCCAGACGCTCATGTCCGATTATTTTCCGGCCGTCGGTCCGGGACGGCTCGCCAGAAGCAACACACGGCGTTCAGGGGATTGGCTCATCACCGATGATATGGGATTTATTTACGAGGACGAACTCTATCCAGTCGCCCAATCAGCGAGCGTTATTAGCACACAGGATGGACACCTTCTCTTTGCGCACGAAATGGAGTATCGGCTCTACGAAATCGATGGCATTCGGCTAGGCAGTTCTATTATTTTCAACGCAGATCCAGTCAGATTCAAACTCGTCGTAGCGGTCGAAGTCGAACCCGGAGCGAATCGAGGTGCGATAAGAAAGAAGGTCTTGGAATCGCTTTATAGAAGCTTTCGTTTAAGGCCCGATAAAGTTGAGATGGTGAGCCCGAACTCTATTCCCCGTTCTCCAAATGGAAAAATCCGCCGACATCTGGTGGCCCTATTTTATAAGAATGGCGTCCTGGAGAGACAGAAAAGAGAGGCCGAGTTTGACGGTATCCGACGCCTTATTCAACGTTCCAGACACTCGATATGGAGATGGTTGCGAAAGAAGACCTAGGCGTCAAACTCTTCTTTGACGAGAACAAAGGGTTGAACCACCAAGACTGTAAATTTTGTTTCTGATGCGTGCCAACGCATAACTTCGTCGATCGAGGGTCGACTGAGATTACCCGACTCCATCCAATAGGCGACCTCTTTGGAGTCGTCCTTTGAAAGCGCCTCGCCGACGTCGATAAGGCTTAGTTCACGGACAACGAACACCGAGCGCCTACGCATATGAGGTTCGATG
>JALSKP010000070.1 GCA_026988815.1 Myxococcales bacterium
TACTTCAACCGAGTTTTGTCAAAACCATTTAAATGGACCTATACTGGGCGACCTTTGCAGGCATGACACGATCAATAAGTTTGCCGAGGTCATCTAGTTTACACCACAATAATTCTTCCGAGAAGTTGATGAAAAAAACGCTTTTTCGGCAGTCAATTTGCCGAGTCATTGTCGATTCTTAAAACCTTTTGTGAAATTGATTCGAACAATTCATTTACGCAGGAGCGGCAGCAAGCGACACCCAAACGAAAAAACGATGAATATTTTTCGCCCTTTTAAAACGGATTGTTCTTCCAAGACCGACACGAATGCTCTAAAGGGATCCCCGTAAATGAACTTCGTATTGACGTTGTTCAAAACCCCGCTGATATGGATCAGTGAGTAAAGAAGGAAAATCTTATGAAAAATACGTTTAACAAATTAGCCATTCTATGTGTCCTTTTGGTATCCATTTCTCTTTTGGGATGTGAATCAAAGAAAGCTGACAGCGGAAGCAAAGGCGAAGAATCTGCGAAGAAAAGTGATTCAAACAGCACTAAAATCACGATGACAGTCGGTGATGCCATGAAGTTTGACAAAACGGAAATCAAGGTAAAAGCGGGGTCAACGGTAACCCTCACGATTACCCATACTGGCAAAATGAAAAAAGAAGTGATGGGCCATAACTTCGTGCTCCTCAAAAAAGGAACAGACATCGCCGAATTCGGAAAGAACGCGATGGCCGCAAAAGCGACTGACTACGTTCCAGCTGGTTCTGCCTTAGCGAACACTAAAGTCGTGGGCGGAGGCGAAAGTGATACCATCACTTTCAAGGTCCCTGAAAAAGGAACCTACGATTTCATCTGTTCTTTCCCTGGTCATTTCTCAATGATGAAAGGAAAATTCATCGTAGAATAAACGCTTACTTGCGTTGTCTCTCGACCCATTTTACAAGCTTTTTGTAATCCACAGCTCCACGGCTATGTTTGGCAAACTCAAATATTGTCTGACGTTCCGCTGGTGCTTCTTTTAACGCTGTATTTACACGAACTGCCGGCAAAACCTTCGACTGGAAATGCCCTTTCAGAGTTCGAATAGCCTGGTCGCTAATGCGATTTCTCATATCATAAAAAGTAGGAAGAATACCCAAAATTTCGATTGGATGCATGAGCTCGCTGTTTACTTTTTTAAGCGTGCGCATCACTTGCTTCACACCTACCAAACTCAAATAATCACACGCAACGGGAATCACTAAAAAGTCTGCAAAGGTGAGTGCATTGGTATTCATAAGCGACATTGATGGCCCACAATCAAGCAAAACAAAATCATATTCTTCGAGGTCGTGCAGGGACTCCCGCATAAGAGTATCTCGTCCAGAATCCAAACGGGCGAGAAAAATTTCGGCCGAGGCTAAGGTTTCGTCTCCTACGACAATGTCCAAATTTGGACGGGAGGAAACAATGACCTCTTTCAACGGACGTTTTTCGACCATAAGATGGTAAAGAGTCTTACTACCCTCGCTTCCCAAACTAATCCCTACATGACCCTGTGTATCAACATCAATGACGAGAACCTTGTTCCCATTCGCGGCTAAACCCGCAGCCAGGGACACTGTTGTTGTCGTCTTACCGGTTCCGCCTTTTTGGTTGAGGACCGCAATTTTCATCGGGCCTTTGGTTTGGCTTTTTCTAAACGCAGACACATGAGGGTTTCGACACTCCATACTGCAAAACAGAGTAACCTGGGAACCTTGGTCCAAGCGTTGGTAGGCATATGTAAGTTCAAACGCCTTATCGCACACACTGCATGTATTTTTTCCTTCTTCCTCTCGCTTTTCGTTTTGACAGGATTGTTTGCAGAAATACTTCACCCCTGTCTGAGAGGTTTCAATCTGCCAACGAAATTTGACTAAGAATTGAGTATTACAAGTTGAACATGTTTTTAGAGCTGACATAAAACGACGATATGCAAAGAGGGTTGTATGGGCAAGTTTTGTTTAGAATTAGTCTGCGTCAAAGGCGCCTGGTTCAGAGAGATACACCTTCCCTCCCGCGCCCTCAATAACGGTCTTGAACATCTGACCACGTTCACGATTGACCGCCCACGCCAACGAGGTCGGCGCATCTTCAATGAGTTCAAGCGCTTCGTGATACTCAATCGAAAGAAGAATACTCAAGACTTGTCCCATGTTTTTGTCCGAATATCCAGGATGTCGGAGAATGACATCGACCAAGGCTGTGGACGCATCTCGCCCTCTCAATCGCTTATCCTCAAAGTTGCCCTTTTCTAAACGGGTCCCCTTTTTCCCTGAACCAATATCGAGAACAAATTCTCCCGAAGGAAGCTCCACATCCTCAACTTGAAGAGATTCCTGCTTCTTTTCTGACTTCGTGGAATCGTCAATTCCGAGAAAAACCAGAGGGTCAATACCCGCTTCGGATAGATCATTAAGGCGTTGGAGATAGGCGTAAATTTCCGCGCTAGCCGCTTTTGTCGAGCCTTCCTCGACCTCGCAAATAACATGAAGTCGATGTGCATAATCGCCAAAACCCTCTGAGACCCTTCCTTCTCCTAGTCGCGGTTTTATATCGAATTTTGCGCGAAGATTTCGAACGACAATATCTCCAAAACGCTCGAATTTATGAGCATTCATCTCTGGGGAAATACCGATGAGCAGATCGATACTCTCATCCTGGAGAATCTGAAAACCAAAGGCGTTTGAACAACTCTGTACCTTTTCATTTTGCGCAACTGAACTCTTCTTGCGTTCTCCGCTTTCCTTTTCCCGATCTGGCGCAGACTGGGACCCAATAACTTCGAACTCGCCCGATGAAGAAGTACATTTTTCATCTTCACCTATAAAATGTTTGAATGCGTCCACCGCGTTGTCGGAGACAAGCACCTTTGCTAAAGCCTCGATTCTTGAAAACACGGCGAGGGCTCGTTCTTCATCGGATAAGGGACAACTAAAGAATCCAGACGATTGCTTCCATTTTTCCTCGCCCTCCTGAAGGGCTTTGACGATTGCATTGGGTTCAATTTTAGGATGAACAGCTTGAACGACAATCTCTTCATCGTTGGCCAAGGTACGCACAAAACCTGAGGCACCAAAACTCGAAAAAACTTCTAACCATTGAAGATCTGAGGAAAAAGAATCGTGTGGGGGCGCGCAGGTTTTGAAGGCCCAGCCTACTTTCTTCAATAGCTTTTCTAAATCAATCACTCTTCCTCACTCACATTAGCATCTGATACTTGTCTAATAATCAAATCGTCAATGTTGTAAATAAAGTCAAAGTGCTGAGGTTGGAGGTCCTCAAGAGTTGGGAGATCTTCTGTTCTGGCGATTCGAAGATGTGAACGTCCTTTCTCTGTATGTGTTTTTTCGTCTTTCGAAAGAACATCTTCGTTATCGATTTTTTCCAAGGCACTTCTCAATAATAGCCCTTATTACCTACACGGAATTCACGATATTCGATAGTTAGGATTTAAACTAGTGTCTGATTAAAGACAGTCGGAGATTGAATTTGATCTGTAGGGGTAACCCGCTGTGGTTTGCAAAGCCTGCCCTTGGGTATACCCGGCTTACTCTTATTTATAAGCGATCTGTGGTAACCAAAGTGGGACGTTCCGACAAACCAATCCGTTTTCGATGGAGTTTCCGATCGTCTTTAATCAGACACTTTAAACTACGTTGGTAGAAGGACGACGTTTTTTTTTCCGAGCAAACGTGTTTTTTTCGCGCTCTCCAATTGTTTCGCGAATCGTTTTTATTCTGATCCCATTCTGCTTAAAGCGAACTTGCATCACTTTTTTGGATGGTTAAATTCGTTGATTTTAGCGTTGAGGCAGCTTTATTTTTTTTACATGGGGACGCTTCTTTTCTCTGGCAGAAATCAAACCTTTAATCTTTTTCTCTTCAGCGATATCGAGTTTTACGGGGACCATCGTTAGTTCGAAAAAATCATCCCCACTGTTGGTATTCTCAATATCTAGCGACGCCGATTGTGAAACCAAGGTCGTTGCTAAAGCAGCCATCTGTTTTTGCAAGACGGTGGCATTTTTCAAAAAGGACTGCGCGTCTTTATTGTGAACGTGCGTTTTTGATGAATGGACGTGGTGCTCTTCTTGCTTTGCCTGGGCACCGTGTTTAGCATCCTCCTTCAAATTAGCTTGAAGCGCTTTTTCGATCTGACGAAGATAACGAATTCTAGACGATAAATAATTTCGGTAGGTACGCGAAAATTCATCAAGTTTGGCGAGTTTACTTTTTCCCCCGTTTTTGAAAAGAACCTGCTTTCCGTTCAGGAGGAGATCAATCTGGCCCAGATATTTTCCGCGACTTCCGCTTTCGACGATGGGAACGCCCCTCTCAAAAACCGTTTTCTTGGTCAGTCGATTTGTATTAGAAACGATAACCACATCAGGCCGACGACTGACCTTGGCAACTAATTTCTGGGTATTGGGAATGCCCAGATTTGAAAGGAGTACAACTAAATCTACTGTCGGAAGTTGCGAGAGGACCTTTTCAAATTCAGCTGCCGGTTCACGAGATTGAATAAATCTCGTTTTGTAGAAATCGCGCTTCCTGGATTTTTCCTTTGCAAGTCCGACAATGGCGACATTAAGTCCTCCGACTTTTTGGATCAAAAAGGGGGGAAAGATGCGCTTACCATCCTTATAAAGGTTTGCGGAAATCGTTGGGGTTTTGGAA
>JALSKP010000071.1 GCA_026988815.1 Myxococcales bacterium
GTCCATTTCCGAAATGTCCTCGCGGATGTGAAAGTGTCCCGGAGACGTGAGAATCACTGAACGAAACTGTCCATTTTTGCGTTTTTTATCGCCCTCTAACGCCCGCACAAAGCGTGTTGGCTCCAAATGTAAAATGCCGCTATGGGGACGAATAATGCGGCTAGCATGGTCGAACAATAACGCGCTATGGTCGGCACTCAATCCGTGATTCTTGCCGATGAGGGCCGCGCATAATAATCCCCACGCCACAGATTCTCCGTGCGATAATTCAAGAAGACGCTCAATCCCATGGGCTACACTATGACCGAAATTAAGCTGTATTCGAATATCTTTGTCATCAAAGGGGTCTTGAGCAACGATTCTTTTTTTAAAGGCCGCAACGCGCGTAATCGCAGACGACCACGCATCGACCGACGATGTTGGACCGAGCTTTGCAATCTCGATAAGGCTTTCTTTGCTATCCAACCAAGCGGATTTAACCATTTCCGCGCGGCCTTCTCTTTTTAAATGTTCTGGAAGGCCCTCAATGATAGCTTTGACGTAAATTATTTCTTGGGCGCGGTAAAAGCTTCCCAATTGGTTTTTTTGGGATGCGAGATTGATCGCCGTTTTGCCTCCGATGCTAGAATCTATCATTGCTAACAAGGTGGTCGGAATGTGGATTAGGCCCACACCTCGCCATAATATGGAGGCGAGGAATCCGATGGCGTCTCCGAGAGCGCCGCCGCCGAGAGCAATCAGACGCAAAGGACGAGAATGGCGTAGTGCGAGTATTTTTTCTGAGAGGTTGGCAATGGAGGAGAGCGATTTAAGCGATTCCCCTCCATCTAAGGCTAGCCAGTGTTTGGCGTTTTGCCGCACTATTTGGAGGCTTTCCAATGGAATTGCTTTATCGAATAACCAAATGTTGGTCTCGTCGAAGTAGTGCGGCTCCAGGTCGGCAAGGGAATCGAGGAGGACAATAATTTCATCTTTTTTCATTGGGGCTATCTCCATGCTTTTGTAGTTCTACAACTGGAAGATAAAATGTCCAGTCTTGTCCTCGAAAAGGCATTTGAGGCGAGATGGGACATTTGCACCTCACCCTTTCTCTAGGCACTGATCGAGATGGTACAGGTTGTGCCAAAAAAACCTCGTTTTTGATAGAGGGTGGAAGATGGAGGTGCTAGGTAAAACTATGATAAATAGTAAAAGCGTATCTAAACCAAAGGTTTAGGCGATGGTTTCACACAAGTTTAAGATCTTTGAACATTTTGGCACTAATCGTGCTTTAATACTGTACGAATCGAAAACCTCAAGGTATGTGATGCGTAAAGACCTCAAAATAACATTCTTAGCCCTTTCAATCTTGTTAACGGGTGCGTGTCAAAACGGATTCCTCACCTCCGACGGTGAAGATGAAATTGAAGAAGCACAACGTTTGAAAAAGCCTGTGAAGGTTTTGGGAGAAAAGGCCGATGAAGGATGCGTTCCTGTCGACCGTTTTTTCTTGAAAGAAGTATACGCACCAGCGTTGCAGAGCGCGTGTGAATCGTGTCATGGTCCATCGGGCGAGGGCGCATTGAAATCTGATTTCGTGCTCTATAACCGTGGACGCGCCGATTACCTTCAGGTCAATCTTAAGAATATCCGAGAGGCTGCATCGATAGAGCAGAATGGAGAATCGATTCTTCTCCTAAAACCCCTCGGTCGTATCGCACATGGCGGCGGTGTCGTTATTGAGGAAGGCGACGATGTTTACAATCGTCTCAAAGCATTCGTAGAAGTTGTGAAGGCGGACAAGGGAGCCTGCAAAGTTGCCGATGATTCCTCTTTTTTCAAAGATATCCAGTATTTAGACGCAGACCAAACGCTTCGTAAAGCGGCTTTGAATCTTGCAGGTCGTTTACCGACCGCGGCTGAGCAAAGCGGTTCATTCGACGAGGTCCTCGACGCCATGTTAAACGAAGAGGCGTTTTACAGCCGTTTGACCGAGCATTGGAACGACCTTCTTCTTACTGACCAATATTTGTCAGGTGAGGACGCGATTAACTTGCTCGCCGACGATACTTATCCAAACCGTAAGTATTACGACATGATCGCTGACGGCAACGCGAAGGCGATGGAGAGAAATGCAGCCAATGACGCTATCGCCCGCGAGCCCATCGCGTTGATTAACTATATTGTTAGAAACGACCTTCCTTTCACGGAAATTCTTACCGCCGATTATACGGTCGTAAATCCTTATTCTGCAAAAGTATACGGCATTGAGGGCTTGACCTTCACCGACGCAACAGATGGCAATGAGTGGAAGAAAGCCGATGCCGCAATTCCTCATTCTGGCCTCTTATCGACGCCCGCTTATTTGAATCGCTACCCCACTACGGATACAAATCGGAATCGTAGTCGCTCTTTCTTCTTCTTAAAGTACTTCATGGCAACCGACATTCTTAAGATTGCTGATCGACCTATCGACGCAGCCGCGGAAGACCTTGGTGTGAACCCAACCCTTCAAGCCGACGTGTGTACAAGTTGCCACGCAACACTAGAGCCTATCGCTGGCGCCTTCCAAAACTGGGATTCAAAGGGACATTACGCACCACGTGAGAGAGGTTGGTTCCCCGATATGTTCCCTGCGGGACTTAACGGCAAGCGCCTTCCCGATGCGGATGTAACAACTGCACTCTCTTGGCTTGCACAAGAATCTGTCAAAGACGAACGTTTCGCTTACTCAGCCATTGAACATGCTTTCCGTCTCGTGACCGCTGGCGAGCCGCTTACCCTTCCTAAGGACGCGACCCGTGGTGATTACGAGTCCTCCTTCCGAGCCTATGAAGTTCAAATCGAATTCTTCAAACAGCTCGTCGCTAAGTTCGTTGCGAGCAATTACAACTTCAAAACGCTCATTAAAGAAATCGTAAAGAGCGAATACTTCAGAGCCGTCAACGTCACTTCTGATGACCCACAACGCCAGCTTGAGCTATCGCAAATCGGAACGGCTCAATTGCTTGGACCGGAGCGTCTTCACAGAAAAATTGTTGCGACCACCGGTATTGCGTGGAAGTCGGGCGACCGAAACGTCCTTCTCGATTCGCGAGAGTTCCTCTTCCTCTACGGCGGCATCGATTCTCGATCGATTACAACGAGAATGACACAGTTGAACTCAGTCGCAGCTTCTATCGCTCGAAGGATGTCAAACGAGGTATCTTGTTTATCCACCGCGACCGATTTCACCAAGCCTCAAGCTGAACGCCTTCTTTTCCCAAATGTGGAACTTACGGATATGCCCGGTGACGAGCAAAAGATTCGTGAAAACATTAAGCATCTCTACTGGCAATTGCTCGGCGAGAGAGTCGAAACCAATGACAGTAGTGTCAATATCGCCTACCAGCTCTTCAGTAACGCTCACACGGACTACAGTGCCGAGGGCGGAAACGGGATTCCTGGACGATGCCGCGCTGGCGACATCAACGATGATCCAAACTTCACCCTACGATCGTGGATGGCTGTAGTCAGTCTTCTACTTTCCGATTACAACTATCTTTACGAATAAGCCAAACACTGAAACGAACGAATCCAAAGGATTACTTATGCAACGTCGAACATTTTTAAAAGCTTGCGCCGCAGTTGGACTCTCGCTCTCTACCACCACTCTCGTATCTAGAGACGCTGAGGCGGCTTATGAGGGTAACGTTTACATCTTCGTAAACGCCCGTGGCGGCTGGTGTGCAACCTCCATTATGGATCCAAAAGGAAACGTTGAAGGTGTGGATGCTTACGCAACGGATACGATCGGAATGATTGCCGGTAGCCCGATTCAATATGCCCCCATGCCCGGTATGCAGGCATTTTTCGAAACCCATGCCCGTCGAATGCTTGTCTTCAACGGGATTGACTACGAAACAAACGGACACGAAACCGGCCAACGTGTCGCTTTCACCGGAAAAATCCAAGCGGGTAATCCTGCGCTCCCAGCACTTATCGCTGCCAAAACGGGACCCGCACTTCCGCTCGCCTTCATCACCAACGGAGGACAAGACAATACCGAGGGTATTATCGCGGCAACACGTGCCGATAATGTCGATATTATTCCAAAAATCGCGTATTCGAATCGTCTTGAGCCCGGTAACGAACAAGGTTTTCATAGCGCAAGCGTGATGGAAAAAATTCGAAAAGCAGCCGACGAACGTCTCGTTCTGCTGAAAAACCGTTCCAAGCTTTCCAAAGTACGAAACAATATCGGTATGTTGGAAACCTCTCGCCTTGGCGAATCTGAACTCAAAGACGTCATCCAATACCTGGACAATAACGCAGGTAACGGTATCGCTGGTCAGGCAAATGTAGCACTCGCCGCGTTCTCAGCAGGACTAGGCGTTTCGGCAACTGTACAAATGGGCGGCTTCGATACACACGGCGATCACGATAATCGCGCGGGAGCAAACAACCAGCGATTGGTTGAAGGAATCTCGGCAATTTGGACCCAAGCCGAACAATTGGGCGTTGCCGATAAATTGATCATGGTTGTCGGTTCTGACTTTAGTCGTACCCCGGGATACAATGGTACCAATGGCAAGGATCACTGGCCGATTGGATCCATGATGATTTTGACCGAGCCTGGAAAAGGTATTCCCGTTAATCAGGTCATCGGAGCGACCGATGGAAGAACGCGTCCAATGACGATCAATCCGCAAACCCTAGC
>JALSKP010000072.1 GCA_026988815.1 Myxococcales bacterium
ATAAGGTCCTCTTTTTTGATTCGAGAATACTTACCAGACCTCGCCGGCGGTGCAATGGGACCCCTTTATTCTTTGTTACCATTTCGAAAGGGGTTGTGAGTGTATTGATTTAGGTAATCGAACAACTTGTATTAGGAATTACTCACATAGTGGAAGTTGGCCGAGATCAATAAAGTTTCCAGTTGTTTCGCAAAGGGTCCACCCTTCCCTTATCGAGTAGAGAATCGAAGGGAGGCGAGATGGTTTCTGAGTTAATCACGACGCTTTGGTGGGAGGATATATAACACCCCTGCGCAGCTAGACCGGAACAATAAGCATCAGCAAAGGGTAGACAGCCGAAATCTTGATCGGGTTTCGATGAGATTTTACACGGCACCGACAAGTCGACCGTGTGGCCTAGGACGTGTAGACAGGCCTGACCCATATCGGAGGCATCTTTACTATTTATTGTTCCCATATCGGAACTGACATCGGGATGGTTTTCGTTATTTGTCTGACAACTCAACATGAAAAAGACGCTCAGAAAAAAATAGTTCGCGGCACGCATTTATTGCAATCCTGGTTTTGAATAGGAAGTGTCGGACTATTCTAGAACCCATCTTTTTGCAATTTTTCGAAAATCCAGGTGGCGCAATCCCTGGCTACAATCTTTCGTTCTCTAGAAAATCCTCACAGATGCTTCGACAAGATTCGGCGAGGTAGAGGGGAAGGGAGAGCAAACTCTTTTCCCTGTAATAACTGGGCGTTTGGGTATTGAACCGCATGCCGAGTTGGGTTTGTTTTTCTTCCCTAAACAAGTGAAGTGATTTTAAACGCCCCGTTTTTCCCGATTTGACTTCGATCGGAATCACATATCCTTTTGCGCCGATCACATAATCGATTTCGGCTGAGCTGGACTTCTTTTCTCTTGCCCAATAATTTAGTACGGTCATTTGGTAAGACTCCATACTATGTAAGAGAGCCTGACCAATCATTGGATGACCAATCCTCAAGATCGTTTAACCGTAGTCTGAAAATGATCGAGCTCCTCTAAAATTGAGTGTGATTATGGCAAGATTACGCTAAAATACACGGTAATCATGACATGGTTTGCGCTAAAATAAGGGGTTAAAATATCACAGGCGTGACAAAAATCAGGGTTGTTATTGAAATTTGTTTTTGTGTTTTTCGATAGGTTCAATGTTATAGGCAAGGAAGAAGGACCATGCAGCGACGATAGCAAGGCCAAGCATTTCTCGTCCTTCTTCATCATTGAAGAGGTGTTGTTGGCCGATGACCTTGGTCGCCAAATACCCTGACCACACCATCACAAGCGTAGCAAAAAAGAGAATGAGGGTTCTCGGAGGTTGGCGAACAATTCCCCAGTAAGTGACGAGGGATGCACTCGTGTACATGCCAATCCATATTGCCGGATCGGGATCGTTAAACTGTACGCCTGCAGCGGCTAAAAAAAGAAAGACCATCAGCCAATATAAAGCGCGTTTGATTTTTTTCATTGCAACTTCTTTATCTTAACACGTACAGATTTCGACGCCGGTGTGCGACTTTTTTCGGCATGAAGCGCAATGGGAATAAGGACGTTGGCCTCAGGAAAGTAACTGAAAATAGATCGCCGAGGAACGCGGTAGGGAACCACAGAAAAGTTCGGTGCGCAACGAATCACGTCATCGTAGTCGCTGATAATATCGACCAAATCGCCGGCCCCTAGATCGAGTTCTTCCATGTCCTTGGGATTCATCATGGCAATCCTGCGTCCCTTTTTAATGCCCCGGTAACGATCGTCGTCGCTATAAATCGTGGTATTGTATTGGTCATGACTGCGTACGGTAGATAGTAAAAACTCATCCTTTTTTAAGATATGATGTGGGATCGGATGGGTCGTAAAATGCGCCTTCCCCGACACCGTCGTAAACTCGCCTTTTCGTGGTCCGTTGGGAAGTTCAAATCCATTCTCGTTGCGAACACGTTCATTGTACTTTTCAAATCCAGGAATAACGTGAGCGATATCGGTTCTTATCTCGTCGTAGTTATTCATTTTTTTAGCCCAATCAATATCGTCAAAACCGAGCGCTAAAGCGAGACGACAAACAATGGCGACCTCACTCAATAGTTGTTCCGATGCCGGAACTCGCGTTCCCTTCGATCGGTGTACGATGCCCATCGAGTTTTCAACGCTCACAAATTGCGGACCACTTTCTTGGGTATCCCTTTCGGTACGCCCCAGACATGGTAGAATGATAGCCCTTTTGCCGTGCACGAGATGTGAGCGATTGAGTTTGGTTGAAACGTGAACGGTGAGCTCGCAATTTCTCAAACCTTGGGCCACATAATCGGTGTCGGGCGATGCCGAGAAAAAGTTCCCACCCATCCCAAAGAAGATTTTTGCCTTTTTATTGTACATCGCCTCGATGGCGTTGACGGCATCGGTGCCGTGATCTTGGGGTGGCGTAAAAGTAAACCTATCTCCTAATTTTTTTAGAAAAGATTTCCCTGGGCGTTCAACGATCCCCATCGTGCGGTCACCTTGAACATTGCTATGGCCGCGGACGGGACAAACGCCCGCACCTGGTCGACCAATATTACCTTTGAGCAATAAGAGGTTCACAAGGCTCTGAACATTTGCCACGCCGTTAACGTGTTGGGTGATGCCCATCGCCCAACAAATGATCGTGCGTTCGGCGCCACAATAAATTTCTGCAGCCTTTTCGATTTCGGATCGCTGAAGACCCGAGGAGCGACAGATGTCTGACCAGGTTGTGTTTTTAAGGTCCTCCACGAAAGCCTCATAGCCCAGCGTCTTTTCTTTGATAAAGGCTTTTGCCTCCGCTTTTCGTTCCAGGACGACTTTGCAAATACCTTTAAATAAGGCCACATCTCCGTTGATCTTTACCGCCAAATGTTGGGTAGAAATCGGGGTCGATAAA
>JALSKP010000073.1 GCA_026988815.1 Myxococcales bacterium
AGAGGAATAGATGTATCTTCATTTACGTTGGTCACGTGGTAACTATGTTGGTTCCAAATCTTTCGCGTTCCAACCCATTTATTTTCGACATCTTTGAAGATACGAATACCTTTGGATCCAAAGGTTTCGCCTTCAAAGCTAAATGCATAATCATTGGCCGAAACAACAATTTCGGCTGAACCATCATTATCCACATCCACGATGACCGGATTTTCGAAAAGGGTTCCTGAGGTATTTTCAATTTCAAGAAGGATTTTGGAATCATTAAATCCATCATTGTCATCGTCTCTACCGGTTCCCTCGCCGCTATAAACACGAAGAAAAGCCTCGTCGTTGTAAACGACCTCAGCCTTGCCATCGCCTTCGAAATCAAAGACTGAACTTCCGGTCACAGCGCTCGAAAAGTCTTTTGTTTTATGCGCCCAGGTTACCGAGCCATCAGACTCATAGACCAAATAATACCATCTCGCAGCAATTCCGATTTCGGGTTGTCCGTCGCCATCAAAGTCTGCAATCGTTGGCGGTCCGCCCCCTGGGCTGCAATTACGATGGATGCACTCTCCCTCATAACACCGGTTGGGATTTGTGCAATCGCTATTTGTTGAACATACACCAGCGGAACTACAATCGGCGCCGAAAATATCGGCAATACGGACGAGATCAACTGGAATTTTTTGACGAGAAATTTCACTTAAATCATTGTCGTAGAAAACAAGGTTGCCATTCTCCACGCTCACAATTTCTGGAAGCCCGTCGTTATCCAAATCGGCCGCTGCCGTAAATCCGGAAAATCCTGGCACGCTAAAAAGTGCACATCCGCTTCCGTCGACAGCATCGGCATTGATTAATTTGTAGGCCGTTTTACCAACCACAACTTCTTGGATGCCATCATCATCAAGATCAAGGGCAATGGGAATATTTGTCGCCCCATCCTCAAAGGTGCAAATCGTCTCGCCGGTAGCCGATAAAATATTTCTACCCGTGATAATTTCCGCATTCCCCTTGTGATCAAGATTGGCGATCGAGGGACCACCGAAGCCGTTTCCAATGGCGGTCTCGTTATGCCATTTAATGACACCTTCGTTGGTCAAGGCGTAAACGCCTCCGGTTGATGCTTGAACAATGATTTCTGGAATACCATCGTTTTCTAAATCTCCAATTGCTGGCGTTGTCGCGCCAAGAACCATGAAGGGCTCGGCGAGTGAGGTCGAGGTCCAGTGGTCGGTGGCGTCGGCGCCGTTGATGACCCGTAGTACGCCTGGACGGGAATATCCATTTCCCTTAAAGGTTGAGAATACGATATCGGGAATATCCTCCTCATTAATCTTTCCATCATTATTGTCGTCGGTGAGATTGGCGACGACAGGCATCATCATTACTTGATCAAATTCGCTGTCGTCCGGTGAACCCTCCCACTTATAGGCCTCAACAGGATCAAATTTTCCTACGGGTGGAAGGAAAGTGCAAGAATTGGGATCGATCTCATTGGGAATACATTTATTGAGTGTAGGCTCGCAAAAGAATCCTCGCTCGCATGGATTATCCTCGTCACATTCTTCGCCCGGTGTAACGCAGATTTGAAATAAACAGGCATCGGAATTTTCGCAGCAATTGCCACCTTGGTCTGCGGGGCACCAGGTTTTTGAAGCCTTTAGACACTGACATTCCTCAAGACAAACCTCATTGTTGGTTCCGTTGTTGCTCCCATTATTTTGACCGTTATTGGTTTGACCATTATTGGGCTCTTCACAACTATCGCCGACGCCGTCTCGATCGGCATCGCTTTGATCTTGATTGGGAACAGTTCGACAATTATCTTCGCCATCGGGAATGTGATCTCCGTCGGCATCGCTTTGACAAATCTCGTCGATACACGAAAGACCTTCGCTACACCCCTGTTCGTCGTTGCCTGATGAAGCGTTTGAAGATTTGCCCTGCCCTCCGGTCAACATAATCGCCGAGGCGCAGCTTTCGCCTTCTTGGCGCACCGTTGTTTCCGTGTCCGAACAACTGAATAAAAGAATAACGGACATGAGAAGTGAAGCGTGAGGAAGTCGCATATCGTGGAGCCTAGATATAGAGATTGAAACAATACCTGATAGTATACCAATCTGTTTTTTGTTCTAGCACGAGAGGGGAAATCGCGAAAACTGAGTCAAATTTACGATGAATTTGCAAAAAGTCCCAGGATCTGGCAAGGAAATTTAGTGAACCTAGGTCTTTATTTTACAGATTGTTCTCGCTTTCTATGACATCAATAATGTGTCCTTTGTCGTCATAAATTATGACCTCTTTTATACAAAGTTCCCCTTCTTCGAATACACGTCGTTCGATGAGATTTCGATCAGCGTCGTAAGTGAAAAGGATGCTTTCAATTTCTTTGTCCACTTCCGTGACGCGAATACTTTCGATATCGTCGTCAGTATTATAAGCGAAGGCTATCTTAACAAAGTAGGCCAGGTCGGGTTCCTGACCGGTTAGTATCAGAACCTTGCGTCCGATCAATCGACCGTCCTCGTCAAAACGATCCTCTACCCTCCTGATGAACTTCTGTTTTCGGGATTATAGAGTTCCTCATCGAAATAAAGACCCTCATAAGGGTAGATATGATCAAAAATGTCGGTCTTCATTATGTGCCTCTTTTAGAGAGGAAGATTAAAATCACCAAAACCCGGGATGTGAACAATACCTGGAGAGTTGGTCGTCTCGATCAATACCATGAAGGACTCATCGTCGGATAATTCTTGGACAAAAACCGAGGTCATTCCTTTTTTCTTTCCCGTCAGATCTGTGAATTTAGCGTCGATCCGCTTTCCCTCCGGAAAGGTCCTTAACCGAAAGTCTCTTCCCCATTTGACTTGCGATGGGCTTTTCCAAAGGAGACTTTTCCAGACTATTTCTTCACTCAACTCTTGGCTTACCTCTCGGTTAATCCGGTTTTTAAGATAATCAAACATCCCCTTATAGGTATAATCGGAAATCCATTTCGGGTTACAATAACCCATTATGTCTTTGAAACGTGAGGGATCTACAATCGCTCCTTGGGTGGCATAACCGACGCTTCCTATTCCGCCCTCCGCGTAAGGATAGGCCCCGTCACCGCTGGTCCCACACGGTGCGTGTCTTCTTCGCATTCCATGTCCCATTTCGTGCGCAAAGGTTCCCGTTCCCGAGCCTCCCCAATCCACGCCAATACCGCCAAGACCTCCGATGGGCGCTATTCCAGCGACACATCTCCCGCAAAATTCAGATCGGGTCTCGGTGGGTTGGTAGACACAATAATACATGTCGTGAGGAAGAGTCTCGTTTGGACGATTTGATAAACAGAAATTCAGCGCCTCGTTAAAACCAGCACCGCTGGGATCCAAAGTGCCGTCGTAAACCAAGGGATCCCTGACCGTGATGTTGACGCTTCCCACCGGGAAGAAGGTCGCCGCAATCTCAGTGTAGGACCTCAGGGCAAATTCTCCCAAATTTGGAAGACGCCCTGAGCCATCCCCATCGTACTGAATGGGAACGAGAAAGATTTCAAGG
>JALSKP010000074.1 GCA_026988815.1 Myxococcales bacterium
ACAACTTTCGCAAGGACTATCGCAGGCGGCATCACAACATTTTCCAGTCGCCAAACCTCCAACGCAAGGTCCTGTGAAACAGATGTCGTTTGTGAGACAGGGGCCCGATGCAAATCCGCGAGGTTTGGCCCATAAAATTTCTCCTACGTCACCACTATTGGTCACCGAAAGCGTTGTACGAATCGGGTTAAAATCCGACCCAATTCTTCTGACCGCGCCGCGTTCTCCACCGACCAAATATTGAACGCCATTGAAAAAGATGCTCGTTAATTCCAGGCCATCGAGAACGGAAACAGGGGTTCCAATTTTCTGACCAGAGGCGCTAACGCGTTGGATAAGGCCCAGGCTTCCGCCCACCAACCATTCTAATCCGTCAAAATCAACGGCACGCAAAACATCGATTGAAACATCAACGGTAGTCGGAGTCCCGATATTTTCTTCGTCGATAAAGTAGCCCATGCCACCGCCTTGTCCCTCGCCGACGGCAAGCCAACGTTCACCGTCAAAGCTCGCCGCATATAAAGTCGTATCGGCCAGCGATTGGGTCGTGCCTAAGGAAACCCCTGTGGCGCGTAAAATTTGATACCGGTTTAGGCCGCCGATGAGATAAAAGCTTCCAGACCACGAAGCGAAACGGATGTCTTCGCCATCAAGCTGTGTCATCTGCATTTGCGGTGTTCCAGAAGCTGAGACGATTTGCGTAAAGCCATTTTTTCCAACCACGAGGAAAGACTCGCCGTTCCATTCGGCATCCAACAGATCCACATTGGCATCCAATTGCACTGGTGTAGAAATGGAGGCGCCGTCATCTTCCACAAGTTGGATCATTCCCGCATTTCCGACAAGCAAGGTTCCCTCGTCCCCCTTGGCTACGCCGTTCACCCGCTCTCCGTTCAGGCGCGAGGTAAACTCGCGATTGGGCGATAAGTCAGGTTTCAAGAAGCGCAATAATCCATTGGACGCGTGAACCAACACCCACTCTTGATTCGTTTTTCCAAAATGTGCTGAGACAAAAGGATCGACGATCATTCTTTCGTTTTCGATTTCAGCGCCGTCGGTTTCTTGGATCAACGCGATGGAATTCTGAGAGAGCGCTAAAACACCGCCTTCTCCATTCGCAACAAATTTCTTTACGGCGCTGCCCATCGTCCGAATTTCGTTGAAGACTAGGGTATTAGCGTAGATGGCGTGGTAAACTTTGCCATCTAGTGCGCCAAGGAAAATCGAATTGTTGACGTAAAAAACGGTAGAAATATTCGTGCTCGGCAAATTGTTTAGCGGACCGGCAACACCAGCGGCGCTTAGGGCCGACCATTTACTTTTTGAAAAAACAATCCAGCTCGGTCCATTTGCGTTTTGATTTGAAACAACGCCGATGCCCTCATTTAAGACCGCCGTTCCCTCAGGCGAGGCGATATTGAGGTCGGGATTGAAGGCCAATGTCTTTCCGTTTTCGCTCAATGCCAGCCAGGCCAAACCATTGAATGCGAGACCTTGAACAGCTTGACCGGCGAAGATATTTGCCTGTGCATTTGTCGGCTCACCAGAAGTATCGAGGGCATGAAGGGCGCCATTTTCTCCGCCTACCATCCATCCGCTATTGTTAACGCTTGCTGTTCTGAAAACCTCGCCGCCCAAAACATCGCGCAAATCGTGTAGACGTTGGCCTTGATGATCAAGTGCCTGGAGTTTTCCTCCTCCAAAAACGACCCATTTATCGTGTCCTGAGATCGTATTTTCTATGTTTTTACCCTCGAACACGATACGTCCCGAGATCAGATCTGGCTCGCCGTCTCGTCCCAATTGGTCAACATATCCATCGCCACCAACGACGATCCAATTTTCGCCACCTGGATCGACGATGGCATGTTTTGTTGTTTGAAGAGGGGCCGGTTTTGTAGGGCTTTTCGCTTCTTCATCAATGCAAGAAGTTGAAAAAATAAGTAAAGAGATGAGGAAGAAACGCATATTCGCAAACCATAAAAAATAATATTATCGTGAATAATATTACCTGCTTTTAACTTTCTCGAAAGGTTATATTTGTGGGTTGTTTAGAGTTCGCTTTGGAGTTTACTCTCTTTGCGTTCCGATTTTCCCTTACTGATAACGTAGGCCACTCCAATCGAGATGGTGTAAAGGAGAATCAAAGGTCCGGCCATCATGGTTTGGGTGATAACATCGGGCGGCGTGAGCATGGCCGCAACAATGAACGCAATCACAATTGCGTACCGCCAGAAGCGGATAAGGTGAACGTGTGTGATGATGCCCATTTTCGCCAAAAAGGCGGTAATGACGGGTAGCTCGAATACGAAACCAAATCCCAATAATAATTTAGTAACGAGCGATAAATACTCTTTCATCATCAGTTCCGGTGTTGAACCGTCGGTAAACTTTAATAAAAAATCGAAGCCATAAGGCATTACGAGAAAGAAACAAAAAGATGCACCGGCGACGAAAAAGAAGGTCGCGAAAAAGATAAAAGGAAACGCAAATTTCTTTTCATCGGGATATAAAGCAGGCGCGATGAACAACCATAATTGGGCAAGGATAAAAGGCGAGGCTAGAAAAACGCCACCGAAAATGGACGTTTTTAACATGACAACAAAAGGCTCGGAGAGATCCTTATGGTGCATTTGGGTAAGTTCGGTGTCCACACTTGTGTGCGCAAGCGGCCTTTGGAGAAAGTCAAAAAGCTGTTCTCTAAAAATCCAAGAGATAATAAATCCAACGAAAACGGCAATAAAAACGTAAATCACTCTCACGCGGAGTTCGCGCAGATGATCGAGGATCGTCATCCTTGCTTCTTCGTAAGGATTTTCGTCCATGGATGGTGTTTCTTCGGTCATCTAGAAAGTCTCAACGTAGGGAATATGGAGGTAAACCTCACGAGGCTTAAGTGATGGTGTTTTCGAAAAGGCCATTACAATTTCGGTTATATCAACCGGAAACTTGCGTTTTGGAAGGGTTTCAACACGCACTTCCTTCTTGGTTTTTTCGACAACTTCTTCGCTGTCTTCTTGGTCGAAGGTCGGTTGGCGTTGTTTTTTAGGCGTCGGTTTGTCTTCGATCATGACCGCGTCTCTCAGGAGATTGCTCGCTTTTCTAACCTCCCTCATCGTTTTCCCGATCATTCTGGCGACGTCCGGTATTTTTTCCGGGCCAAGAACGACGAGGATAATCCCCATAATCAATAAAATTTCCGTCATCCCCATTCCAAACATCTTCACCTCGAAATGCGTTAACTCAAGTTCGGATTATATTCTTATTGGGGGTGATGTCGAGCTGCGCTGGCAACTTTCTCGAATTCCATTTTTGACTCGGAATTCAACTTCCATTCTAGGAAGAATGGAAAGGAAAAAACTAAGGGGTGTTTTTCGTTGTATCTCGGAAAGTCTGATAACTGACCGCGATATCGTCTCCTCGAACGCCGCTTCGACTAGCAAGAGGCTTGTAGGTTCCGAAGAATGCAATGGAGTTGGTTTCGGTAATATAATCAAACCCATTTTCACGACTACGTGGAACCCATTGGCTGTTGACGAATACACGTAAGGTACTCGAAACGGGAGTCTTGGGAAGCGCATAACGAAAAACGAATTTCGTCGAAACATCGATAATATCGGAAATGGTTTGTCCAACATCTTGGGCACATAAGGACGCCGCAGATCCACCAGAGGCTTCGGCGACAACTTTATAATCCAACCCATCTTCAGAACCACATCCAGGGGTCAGACCGATGATGGCGAATACAACCGAGTTTCGTGTGAAGAAATCAACGTATTCAGCGGTAAGTTGAGCTTTCGCGTTTTGACCAGACGCGTCTTTAAACGACTGTGGATCTTCGTCACTCATAATGATTGTGATTACGGTTGCGTCATAAATTCTTTCCGAAACACGAGCGCGCGAGGAGCGCATGTATTCAATGCCGGTTTTTGCGTTCTGCAAGCCATACTCAGCGAAACCGCTTGGTGAAATAACGTATTGTTGAATCTCGGTGATGAAACTATTGAGGTCTGTATGCCAACCGGGAGGCGTTCTTAATTTCCCAGCATCGTCTTCTTCGGTGTTGGTCACACCCAATCTGAAATCAACATCAGTGTTTTGCAATTCGGTATAGAATCGATTTGCAACACTCAAAACAGAAGCATAATGGGAGGTCATTGAGCCCGAGTTATCAAGAACCCAATAGAAATCAGCAGCAGGTGTAAAGTTACCTTTTGCCGTAATATCACAACGTGATTTTCTAGCGTCGCCCGAATCTGCAACATTTGAGGTATTGGTCAAATCGTCCATTCGGAATCGAACTTTATCACGAATTTGGAATTTTTGTTCTGGTGCAATTGCGCCTGTAATTAAAATTCTATCACCGGAAACGGAATTCACTCGAAGTGTTGCACTTACAAAAATACGAAATTCTGAATACTCAACGCCTGATGAGTTCGGAAGCCCGGTCACATCGGGTGCTGCGAAGGGTGCATTTGAGAAAAGAATTTGGTCACGAAGTGCACGCGCCGAAATCGTGGTTGATGAACGTACTAGATAACGTCCTACCGCTGCGGTGTGTCTGTCGTGGGTATCAAATTCGCCGCCGTTGGTGTTCTCAATAAGGGTG
>JALSKP010000075.1 GCA_026988815.1 Myxococcales bacterium
AAGTTGGATATCCACTGGTGTGGCTGCTAACACGACGCCGGAAAGACCGCCAACGGTAAACATGGCGATGAAACCCAAAGCGAAAAGGAGCGGCGTTTTAAAATTCAAACTTCCGCCCCAAAGGGTTGCCAGCCAACTAAATATTTTAATACCCGTAGGAATGGCAATCAACATCGTGAGGAACATAAAAATCTTACGGGCACTCAGACCGATTCCCGTTGTAAACATATGATGAGCCCAAACAACAAATCCTAAGATGGCAATGCTCATCATCGAAAAGACCATAACCTTATAACCAAAAATTGGCTTTCGACTGAAAACGGGAATAATCTCATTTACAAGTCCGAAGCCTGGCAGGATCATGATGTAGACGGCCGGATGGGAGTAGAACCAGAAAAGGTGTTGATAGAGAATCGGATCTCCACCACCCTGCGGGGAAAAGAAATAGAAGGTTGCTGGAAAAAGCCTTTCCAAACTTACCATCAATACCGCACTTGTTAGAACGGGCGTCGAAACAAGAACGAGGAAACTCATCACAATAATCGACCACGTAAAAAGCGGCATCTGAAAGAGGGTCATTCCTTTACAACGCATGTTAAACGAGGTCGCGAGGAAGTTCACGGCGCCCATCGTCGAAGAGGTCCCGACCAGAGCTACCGCTAATAACCAAAGGTCGGCGCCAAGCTGAGGACTGTACACCGAGTTCGAAAGCGGCGGATACCCGGTCCAGCCAAATTGAGGTGCGTTACTAAGAAAGTAACCGGAAAATCCGACTGCGGCCGCGAAAGGAAGAATCCAAAAAGCGGTAAGGTTCAATTTCGGAAACGCCATATCTGGCGCACCGACTTGCAAAGGCAGAATCAGATTTGCAAAACCTGCAAAGCAGGGAATAACGAAGAAGAAAATCATCGCCGTTGCGTGCATTCCGGGTAAGGTCATGAAGAACTCTTCAGACATCAGGTCTAACCCTGGACTGGCAAGCTCTGCTCGAATCATGAGAGAAAGCGTCATCCCGGTTACACCAGCAAAGGCTGAAAAAATAATATACATGATGCCGATTCGTTTAGCGTCACCACTAAAGAACCAAGACATGAGATATCGGAGCCAGGACTCTGATTGTTCTTTCGAAAGAGGGCTTAGATAGCCAGGTGCATTAATAGTCATATTACTTCTCTAACTCGTTTCGTAGACGACGTGCTTCGCTGGGTTGAACAGCGGGTCGGTCGTTTCCAAAAGATTTACGAATATAGGTTAATAAGGATCCCAAATTATGCGCGTTCAAAGACGTCGCCATCGGTGGACAAGAACCGTTGAACTGAGGAGTATCAACACCTTTGGTGATGATTGAGATTGTCTTTTTAGTATCGGCCAACACTGTTGGATTCCCTTTCAAATTAGGAACGCCGGAGATGCTGGAAACACCCGCGATACCATGACATGAAGAACACGCATTGTATTGTTTACGTCCGTTTGCGAGCAAAGTTGCATCGGGAATCGGCGTCGCGCCACCGGCCGGAAAAGGCGGCAATCCAAGTGCGTCTCTTTTCTTCTGTACGTCTTTGGCAGTCACCTTTCCGCCATCATTTCCCCAAGAGGTACGTTCGTGGTTCACAATCGCTGCGATTTCTTCGTCATTGAATGCGTCGTTCCATGCTGCCATCACACCGCTATAATCGCTTCCTAGAATTTTGGTGGTTCCTTTTAAGGACTCAGCGCCACTTCCACTTAAAACAACTTCGATATGCTTTTCTGCGTTTTCTTTTTTCATCCAATTCGTTCCGATGAGAGGTGGAAATGTCGGGGGTGTTCCCTTCCCTTCCGCGCCGTGGCAGGAGGCACACTTTGCACCGTAGAGAGCTTTGCCATCGGCTTCTCCGCCTTTGTTTTTCTGATCGAAAACCCATTGTTGGAAACTTGTTTCCGTCATCGCGACCGTACGAAAGTACATATTATAATGTCCCTTTCCACATAGCTCGGTACACATTCCACGGTATTCTACTGCGGAATATTTCATATAGGGCGAAGGTCCGTCAACTTTTCTAGATTGGGCGAGATACTTTACACGTCCCTCAAGTCCGGAAACACCTTCACGGCGATCTGACTTATCCTTGAACCAGTCATTGATCTCGCTGGCAATTGGGGGTCGTGTGGTTACACGCGGTGCGTGGTCGACAAATTTGCGTTTTGGAGCTTTGTATTCAACTTGATTCACAGGTCCATCGGCGTTGAACCACCAGTAGTTATATCGACCAGGAACAGCATCGATCTTGACGCCCAACTCTGGAATGAAAATAGAGTGGATAACATCTTTAGACGTCACTTCTAATTTGACATTCACATGTGCAGGGACAACGAGATCATCGGTGATCATATTGTCGTAATCAGGATATTTGAACTGCCAACCCCATTGATAAGCAATGGCCTCGACGGTAATTTGCGTTTCAGGCATCACCTCGGTCTGGTCCATCACATCCAATGTAATAATTGCGATGTAAATTTGGACAACAACGACAGCCAGTGTCCAGCCGATTTCAAGATTCATATTCCCGTGGTTTTGAACTGGATTCTGATTTGCCTTCGTCCGACGAAATTTTACAATTGCGACGACCAGCAAAACCTCAACAAGAATCAAGATCACCCAACAAATGAGTACAACTTCATCGTAGAGACCCGAAATTGCACGGCCGGAGGGCGATTCCGTCGAGATAAAATCACCTGAGCCGGGTATAGCAAAGGCAATCGCTGGAAGAAGGAAAAGTGATAAGAACGCTAAGGTTCTCATGAGCATTAAGTGTCTACTTTTTTTGATCATTTCTTGGTTACCCTCAATGAAATTCTTCGATTTTTGCGGCGGCAAGCTGGAGTATCGTTAGCTGGGCAGACAGGGTGCGCCTGACCGTAGCCTTGGGCTTCTAACCTATTTTTATCGATACCCATTCTCACAAGTTGAGCTAGAACGTTCTTTGCCCTATTTTCTGAAAGGGTTTGGTTCTTATCTTTATCGCCCGTATTGTCCGTGTATCCGCCAAGTTTGGCCGACACATTCGGAAAAGCTCTGAACACTTCAAAAATATTCACCAATTGTGATTTTGATTGTTTCATATCCAAGGTCGCGCTACCTGTATTGAAGGTGAGGCGGTCGAAATCGAACCAAAGCGTGGGACTTACCTTTTGAGCATCGTCGCTAATCATTCCCAAAAGGCGAGCTTCGATGCCTGTATTTCTAGCCTTCAACTCAAACCCTGTGGAGAGCTTTGTTGAGTAATCAAGCGGAATACTTTGACCACCAAAAACCCAGGTCCCGTCCCCTTTGAAGTCTTGGGCGATATACATTTGAAGAGATTGCCAGTCGCGCTGAGATAAATGGGAGGTTGGCGTCATTTCGGACAATGTCTCATGACTCCCACTACCCGATCGAGCAGCAAAGGCTCTATAATCACCACCAGCCGAAGCAGGTGTCATTCGCTCAACGTTGAGAAAAAGGTAGGGGGGAAAGGCGCCAAAAGGTCCAAGAGCTGGGCTACCCACGCCATCAACGCCGTGGCATTGCTGACAAAATGAAGTGTAAAGCGTCTTACCATGTGCTTTATTGGCACCTTTACTGAGTGAGGCTACACCAAAATCTTTTTGAGAAACCTTGTCCATCACCATGAATTTCATCGCTTGTTCAACGCTTATCGAATCAGGTTTAGCGGGAACCGATAGTGAACGGCAAACCGTTTCGATCTGCTCAGGCGTCGATGAAGTTTTGGTACTATCAGGAACAAAAGTTCGCACGTAATGAACCAAAGCCCAACGATCGTCTTCAGGTATTGAAACGTAACTGGCCATTCCTGTATTTACACCATTGGTAATTGAACCAAAAATCGCAAGTTCACTCGTTCCGTTGACCCATTTTTCTGATGCATTGGAGAATTTACGCGCGTCACTTGTAATGCCCTCGCCTTTCTTGCCATGACACCCAAAACAACCTTGCTCTTCGAATACCTTCTGGCCTCGTTTGAGCTGATCTTCGCCTTTGGGTTTTACCTTTTCTGAAATACCAGCTTTTAGCGACTGATCACAAACGCCGTTCTCCGCTTCAAATTTGGCCTGAAGAACCACCGCTTCGGGGTCTTTCATATTGGCCGTTGGTCCCAAGGAACGAACGAAATGCGAAAGCGCCCAATGGTCTTGGTAGGCCAAATGTGAGAACGCAGGATGGGTCGGTGCGCCTTTAGACAAAAGATTGTAAATTTGGATGGTTCCGCCACCATAGCGATATTCAGCATTGGCTAAATTACTCGGCTTGGGGTCCAATGTCGCAGAGAACGCGTTCCCTCCTCCATTCTCACCGTGGCATTGCACACAGTTTTCTTTATAGACTTTCGCGCCTCTTTTTACTCTCGCTTTTGAAGAGACGACAAGCTGGTCGAGTTTGTTGAGCCCGATACCTTGGCCGTTGACCGAGGGCGTTAAAGTGAACACGCCACCAACAAGAAGGCTGGCTGCTATTGCTGACTTAACTAGTAGTGGTTTTCGTGAAGAACTACTCATTTCGAAATCACCATTTTCTTAGGTTCTGGCGCTTTAACGCCGTGATG
>JALSKP010000076.1 GCA_026988815.1 Myxococcales bacterium
TCGATGATCGCTCCTGAGAGTTCTTGTTTGAGCAAATCAAAATCGATCGCGGTCCGGATCTCTTGGGTTTCATCATCACGAACTTCCGTCACGCAATTTGGGAAAAGATCGCGAATCTTTTGGATGTTTTCTGCTGTGAGGTCGGGGGTTTTTAGGTTCAATTTTTCCATTTCACTTCGTATCAATAGGGGTTATTTTTTCAGCACTTTTATTTGTTCTTGGACTGTCTTCAATTCCTGATTCACATCAACGCGGCGATTAAATTGTTTTGTAGAATGAATTTTAGCGGCCAAGCGATGTTGTTTTTTTTGTAACTTTTCGATTTCTTCGTAACGCATCACCATCTGCGCCATACTCTCGCCGAGACGTACTTGTAACGGGATTAAATTTTTTAGAAAAGCGTCATAGAGCCTTGCTAGATTAAGCGCGGTCGGTAACGAACTCGCCGCAGCATCTGAATACGATTCGAAAATTTCGTGCCCAAAATAATCACTTAGGACCGATTTTTTCTTATTCGCTTCGCTCGGTCGTTTATATGCTGCCCGATACCGAATCTTCGAATCGTATTCGAGGATAAAAAGTATTGGTGAAGGAACAGCACGGTCGATCGTTTTTAAAACAAGATCGGAGAGGATACTCGTTTTGAGTGTAAGAGTGAATACCTGAATTTCCTTTACCGTCTCTGACGCGGTAATATTTATAGTTTCGGGGGCCAGTTTATAGGTCCATTTTATCCGTTCAATTTGATCGATGAAAAAACGTTTACGTTTTTGATCAACAGAGGCAGTTTGATAGATTTTTTCTTTGGGAACAATACGATCAAAGACGGTTTTTTTGGGGAATCTGTAAAAGGTGTTCATGTTCGTTTAGGCCGTCTGTTTTTGAATCACTAGAAAGGCGATAAGTTCAAAATCCTCTAGACCTCGAATCGCATCCACCAACGCTGTTGTTTGATTACCAGAAAATAGACTATCAAGATCCTTTTCTTCTTTTACATCTATAATGGACTGAATCGCTTTGGCAAGTAGTTCCGAATAGGCATCCATTTGCTTTCCATCATCAGTTTGCGTGTTGAAGATCTTGCAAATATCTAACAAGGGATTGTCTGCACCTTTACAACTTTTCCGAACAAGATCGAGTAAGGTTTTTACACGCCCATGATCGATGATGATTTCGCCAGCTGTTGAAATATAGAGAAGGTAATAGGGATGAAGACGGTTGTATCGATTGATGTTAATTTCGGAATTATGATTTCGAAGAGCGAAAATGACGCCAGGTTGTAATCCCTTATTTTCGTCCGCTGGAAGAACGGCGTGCAACCCGTTAGGTAAATGCGTGATGTCGCCGTTTTCCTTAGTATAGTTGATAAGGTCCATCCGGAAATCGTTTAAACCAAGATCGGTGATGTTAACGCCTTTTTTGAGGTCTTCGAGTTCGATGACTTCTTCCTGTAAACGCTGGAGTTGCTCTTTTCGGTAACTCACGTCGTTCGCTTTTGCGGAGAGCACATTATCATCACCGGTTGCCGAAAGGTCGACGATATGCATGCGAGATTCAACGCGTTCTTTTAGATTGATATATTCGTCGAGTGAAATATCAGGCCAATAATTTGCCAGTTGTATCGAAGCGTTCGTCGAACCCAGTCGATCCACGCGCCCGAAACGTTGGATAATTCGAACAGGATTCCAATGAATATCGTAGTTGATCACGTAATCACAATCCTGAAGATTTTGACCTTCTGATATGCAATCGGTTCCGATGAGTACATCGATTTCCCCAATTTCGTCGAGGAATATCAACGCCTTTTCTTTGGAGCGCGGTGAAAAGAAGGTCAATATTTTTTGAAAGTCGAATCCTTTTCCCAGGGTTGTTTGCGATATATCGCCCGTGATTTCGGCAAGTTGGACTCCCTGTTTTGTTAAATCGCTACAAAGGTGTTTGTATAAGTAATTGGCGGTATCGGCGAAGGCCGTAAAGATCAGCACTTTCCGATTGTTATCGTTGAAGGGGTTACCAATCTTTTTTTGAACTTCGTTCTTGAGATGCTGTAGTTTTTCGTCTTCATCAGGCGTTACCTTTTCCATTTCTTCCCGAAGAAGTGCGATAAGGACGAGGTCGGTTTCAAGGCCAATCTTCCAAGAATCGAGATCCATATCTGCAAAATCTATTTTTACTTTTCCGTCGGTGAATCCATCACCTTCTCCGAAGTCGTCATTGTCGACGACCGTTTCTACATCGCCATCATCAAATTCTATTGCTTGTAAATTTTTTGCTTTTCCTTTTTCAAATTTGCTAATGTTTTCCAGCGTCGTCGAGATTCGAACTTCCATTTTCCCGAGTGTCATTCGAAAAGCGTGGACGGAACTCTCCAATCGTTTTAATAAATTTACCGTCATGAGAGACTGGAGGGCGTTCTCGCGATCGGCGTGTAAAAAGGTTTGGCCGCTTGTCGTTTCCGTATCGTAGAGATCTGCGTATTTTTGGCGCCGGCTTGGGAAGACGAATTTTAAGGGTGCATACACCACCTGTTTGATTTCTGTGAGGTGAGAGTATATTTCGTTGACCGTCATTACGTTCTTTTTGTTCGTCAGTGCTGGGCGGAAAGAATGCGGTTTGAGACGTTTAGGGAAACGCCCGATTTCGGAGGTGTCATAAAAGGTTTCAATATGTTTTCTGGAACGCGCGATAGTGACTGAATCCAAGAGCTTGAAAAAATCAAAGCTTAAAGACTCTAATATCTTTTGCGCGGTACGTTCTTCCGCTGGTAGTTTTGACCAGGCATTAAAAGAAGCTTGGGCAGATCTAAAAATCTCTTCGACGGTCTTTTCTATTTTGAGCTTTTCTTGAATGACCGACGAGTCTCCTTCGTAGGCGAGCGCTAATTGATTCTTAAGATCGTTAAAACGATTATTTACTGGGGTGGCAGAGAGCATCAAGACTTTCGTCTTTACGCCAGCTTTCATCACGTTATTCATGAGTTTTTCGTAGCGGTTTTCTTTTCCCTTAAGCGTCCGTCCGCTATTTCGGAAGTTATGAGACTCATCGATCACGACTAGGTCGTAATTTCCCCAGTTAATTTTTGATAAATCGATACCGTTTGACTGGCCTTTATTTCGGGAAAGATCAGTATGGTATAAAAGATCATAACGGAGTCGATCTTCCACTAAGATATTTGTTTTATAGTTGCTGTTAAAGGTTTTCCAATTATCGCCCAGTTTTTTTGGGCAAAGCACCAACACCGAACGGTTTCGAAGCTCGTAATATTTGATGACGGCAAGGGCAGTAAAGGTTTTCCCGAGTCCGACACTGTCGGCCAATATACATCCGTTGAAACTTTCAAGTTTGTTGATGATTCCAGTTGCGGCGTCTTTTTGAAAATTATAGAGTTTATTCCAAATAACAGTGTCTTTGTATCCCGTCCGATCGTTGGGCAATAAATCTTCGTCTAGCTCTTCGAGGAATTCCCGAAAAATATTGTAGAGCATCAGGAAGTAGATCTTCTCGGGTGAATTTTCTTGATAGACGGTTTCAATATGCTGACAAATCGCTTCTGTCACGTCCTCTAGTTTTTCACCATCAGTCCAGATATTGTTGAATAATTCGATGAATGTTTTTGTCGCCTCTGGAGCCTCCACTTTCATGATCAAATTCGAAAGCGCGTCGCTTTTTTGATACCCTAAATCGACTGCAGTAAATCCTTTCGTGGGATTATAAACAACAATCCCCTGTTCACCACGGACACACGAAAACGATTGCATTGGCGATGTGGAAGAGTTCGATTTGAAAATCGCTTTTTCTCGAATCCAATCCGCGCACTCTTTAGCGATCGCACGTTGGGTAAGTTTGTTTTTCAGTTGAATCTCAAACGCACTTCCGCACACGTTGCGTTCCCGTAATTGTTTGGGAATATGAAACTGACGTCTTTCTTTCGAAAGCTTGTCTGTCATATGTTTGGCGGTAAAAGCTGGCTCGGTGAAAATAAACTCAAACTCACCAATATTCTTCAACTCGTTCTTCAGCGCTTCAAATGCATATATCGAAAAGTAGGAAGCGGCGATTTGCAGTCTATTTCCGGGTTTTAACTCCGATTTCAGATCATCGCCCCAAAGATCGTTAATACCATCAATCGTTTTCATCAATCTCCAGAAGTGTTATGTAACCGCAGAGTAAACGAAAAAAGGCTTTTGGTCATTAACCTAATGATCGAGTGTAAGTAACAAATAAAATATCGGGTCCCAAATAGCTTTTGAAGTGTCCGTTTTTGAAAAAAGAAGTTCAGACCAGATATATCATCTGTTACTTACAGTGTAAATCCTCGCCGTACCCCTCTCTTGAAATCTTAAACCAACATCTCATGATTTCCGTTCCCATTTAAAAGGAGAAAAAATGGAAACGAAAATCGTAGCGATTCAAGAAAAAATAAAAACAAGGCCGTCGCGGTTTTATTCGCCGGAGGAATAAAGGCGGTTGACGAACTTAAGAAAGAAATTCTAGAAATTTGCGAGGCGTTGCACGGTTTGGGTTGGACTCGAAAGCAGATTCAAAACGCGAACATCACGCGTTTTTGCGTAC
>JALSKP010000077.1 GCA_026988815.1 Myxococcales bacterium
AGAAGAAGATACGTTTATATGAGTGGTCCCATTGGTGATAGCTTAAGAAAGAGAAAAGCATGAGCACAGCTAGAGACGAACGCAGAAACCTGCTCGAACAGCTCATTGGTAAAGATGTCGCCAGTGGTCGTTTTCAAATTACCCACTTGTTGGGTTTCGGGGGAATGGGAGCGGTTTACGGCGCCATTCAAACAAACATGGGAAGAAATGTTGCCTTGAAATTGATTCCCACGCACGACCCAACAACGGTCGCGCGTTTTGAGCGGGAAGCCTTAACGATTTCCAAACTTCGACATCCCAATACGATTACGGTTTTTGACTACGGACAAACCGAAGATCATTTCCTCTTTCTTTCCATGGAAATGCTGGAAGGAAAAACCCTGACCGAGGTGATTTCGGAAGGACCTCGATCTGCAATTGATACCGTTCATATCGCTTCTCAAATTTGTCGGTCTTTAAGCGAGGCACATCGAAATGGCATCGTCCATCGCGATGTTAAACCCGACAATATCATCCTTATCGAAGTCGATGACGATCCCAATGTTGTGAAGGTTCTCGATTTCGGTATCGCCAAAGCGGTCTTTGGTGAAGATGACGTCCAGCTCACCGGCGACGGTAGAATCGTTGGAACACCGCGCTATATGTCCCCGGAACAAATATTAGCAGAGCCTGTCGACCTGCGATGCGATATCTACGCCTTGGGTTGCATCATGTTTGAAATGCTATGTGGTGCCCCGCCCTTCCAACAAAAGAGCACGACCGCGTTAATGATATCGCACACCCAAGATCCACCGCCTGCTTTTGCCCAACGCTTGGATACTGGCGTCCTTCAGAGAATGCCCAGCGGTTTGGAACGTGTAGTCAGAAAAGCATTGGCGAAAAACCCCAATAATCGCCAACAATCCTGCGATGAACTTCGCATTGAATTAGAAAACGCCCTTGCTGGAATGATCGCCAGTGAAGAGTTCGATGTCGGTCCTACCGTCGTCGGACCCGATGCATCCAATCAGCGTCCCATCACCCAAAATCACTATTATACCAATCCGAATCAAAGTGCGGTTTTTAACACCGCCTCAGGTGAGATACCTGGATTTACGGGAACGGGCTCACCTTTGGTTGGAAAGAAAAAGTCCAACCTCCTCCCTCTCATTATTGGAGGCCTTCTTTTCCTCCTCATCGCGATCTTGGGTTTTGTTTTCCTCAGTCAAGACAACAAAAAAGAGGGCCTCGTTGTTGAAAGCAAAAGCGAGAAAAAGGAAAAAACAATTCCGATAAAAGAAGTGAAAAAGAGCGATGGGAGTCATTACGTTCGTTTTGAAATAAAAACAAAACCGGCAGGCGTGAGTGTCTTAGACCAGGGGGCCCTACTTGGGAAAACGCCTTACAAAATGCCCGTTCGAAAAACCAAGGATCGCGTTTCCCTCACACTTAGTAAGCCTGGATACGAACCCCTTCCTATCCTTCTTTTGGTTGATGCCGAAAAAGAAAACACCATCAAAACCTACGAATTGATCAAAAAAGCTGGTGAGAAAAAGACCATCCGAAAAGTCAGAAATAAAGATAAACGTAAAAAGAAAACGCCTGTGGAAAAGAAGCAGGAAGAAAAAACACCCGAAAAAACGCAGATAAAAATGCTTGATGAAGGAAAGAGATCCAACGTCGAGGTTCTCGAATAAATGAAAGTATGCCCAACATGTCAGGAGGAATTCCTAGACGAAATGGATTTCTGTCCGGACGACGGAATGAAATTACGTAAGATCATCGCTGAAGATGTCGATCCCCTCATCGGACAAACCCTTGACGGACGATGGAGAATCGAGAAAAAAATCGGTGAAGGCGGTATGGGAAACGTTTACGAAGGCCACCAAAAAAGCGTTAACCGACGTGTTGCCATTAAAACCCTTCGGCCCCAGCTCTCGGACAGCGATGAATTCACGGATAGATTTTTCCGAGAAGCCCGCCTTGCTACAAAAATATCACACCCCCACTGCGTTACCGTTCTAGATTTCGGCCAAGCCGACAACGGAACCCTTTACTTAGCGATGGAATACTTGGACGGGGTACCCCTTACCGACCGTATTCTGGACGCCAAAATCACCTTTGTAGAAATTTATAAAATTGGCATTCAAATCGCGTCGGCGTTAACAGCGGCACACGAAAAACAGATTGTTCACAGAGACCTAAAGCCCGACAATATCTTCGTCCTCAATATGTCCAACGGAGAAACCTTCATAAAAGTACTCGATTTTGGCATCGCTAAAGCATTGGATTCAAAAACCCAGGTCACTAAGGCAGGCATGATTTTTGGGACGCCCGAATACATGAGTCCAGAACAATGTCGAAGCGAGGACGTGGATGGACGAAGCGATCTCTACGGACTTGGTTGCATTCTTTACGAGTTACTCGGTGGGCGTCCCCCTTTTGACGCAAAAACACCAATGGCCATACTCCTCTCCCACGTCAACGACGAGGTCGCCCCCATTGCATCCGTCGCCTCCGACGATATTCCAAACGCGCTTTCCAATACCGTTATGAAGCTTCTACAAAAAAATCCAGACGAGCGTTTTGCCTCTGCAAAGATTTTGCAATCGGTCCTCGAAGAAGAACTCGAACGTTTCCTTCACCCTGAAAATTTCGATTCGCAAGGATTTGCATCTCGGCCTTCTCCTTCGCTTTCTCTTGCACGAGATATCGTCGATCCTTCGACCCAGACCAAAGATGGGGCTGGCCTTCACGACCTCATCACACTTGCAAACACGCGCGAAGAAGAACGCATCATTGCTCCCAAACGTTCAAAACTTCCTTTGCTACTTGTCCTGCTTTTTATCGGCGCAAGTGCATTCGGGTTTTATCACTTCGCATTAAAAGCGCCGGAAGGACTTTCTACGCAGTCCCCTTTCGCAGATGCCGTCGAGACTGAGGAGCAAATATCGGAAGAAGAGGCGATGAAAACGCAAATCGCGGAAAACGATCTTAATGAAAAAGAAGCGACCTCGGCGTCTAAAACAGTTAAGAAAGAAAGCGCCCTGGAGAAGAGCAATCTATCAACGCTAGCGAAAATAAAGAAAGATCGCGATATCGCAGCCAAGAAACTCAAGAAGGTCGAGACCAAAAACCCAAAAAATCGTCCTCGTCGTAATGCCAAGAAGAGCAAGGGAAAACCTCACCCTGACGGTGTTGGCGGATCGCCACGTAAACCGAGAAAAGCAAAACCAGATCCCAATCCCGATACCCTGTCCTCACCTCTAAAAAATGCGCTGGATGGTTTAAAAAAAGAGAAAAAGACAATTAAAAAGCTAGAAAGAAAAATCAATCGAAAAATCAAAAATTCAAACAAAAAATTAAATGATACCCTCGAAGGATTGATGCATTAGGCGACTTTGATAGTCGCTCTTCCATGACGAGCTTTGCATCCGCGATCGCCGAAGAAAAATTCTCATCCGAAATATCTACCGCACCGAGCATCTCAAGAATCGAAAGCGAAGGGTAAGCGCAGGGACTGCCAGGTCCTTTATTCACAGCCGCCTCCACGAGAGAAGGACCGCATTCTTCGAAAAACGTATTTCGCTGAATGCCGAAAAAATAAGAAAAAATTAAGTCCAGTCGTGTTTAAACATCTAGGACCGCCGATAGAGGTAATAGCTGAGGGCGATGAGCGGGATGTTTTTGCTGAGCACACCGAAGGGGTGGATCCAATAATGAATGGCCAGAAGGGTAAGAATTGTCATGTAGGAGAACATCGTTAGCATCTGAAGAAGGATGACTTTCTTAATGTGTTTTTTTGAGAAAATCGCAATGCCTAAAAATAAATCAGCGACGGTTCCCGCCCAGATTCCGGCGATGGAAAAGGAGTCATTAGCGCCAATCTCTTGCATCAAAGCATAACTTTCATCCCATGAAATAATCGAGCTTAAGGCCGTCCAAAGCCAAAGAAAGCTTATCGCCAGTAGCGCAAATAAACGCGGGAACACCTCGCTCGATCGGAGATTTCTGGGATTGATGGATAAACTCACCTTCTCAAAACGCGGCTCGTAATCCTGGACCGAGAGTGCGTTGGCGAGATGGAAAGTGTCCTTATTTAAAATACCTATCGAGGCCTTAGGAAATAAGAAAAAGAAGAAACGAAAGAGAAAAGAGGGAAAGTGAAAATAGATTGCAGGTTTACCTTTTATCGCGTCTAAAACATCCTCAAAAGGTTCACTTTGGCAGATCGCAAAAATTTGAGAAGGGAACATAGTAAACTCATCTACGATATCTTCCACCAAGTCGCACAGCTGATCAATATGAACAAAAAGCATCGCTTTGCGGGTAAAGAGCCCAACGATCGGCAGCGCACTGATTTCCTTAAAAAATTGAGAGCTCCTTCCACCTTTCCCAATCACCACTCCCGGATAGATAATACGGCTATTTGTGGACGCCAGTAAAAAATCATCCGTCATTTTTTTGGTCGATAAAAAGGTCGTTAGAGGCGATGCTTTTTCCGCTCCAATCGCCGAGATATGGATGACACGAAGCTCTTTTTCCAAACACACTTTATATAGCTCGATCGGCGTCCTCGTTTGAATG
>JALSKP010000078.1 GCA_026988815.1 Myxococcales bacterium
GTCGGAGCAAGAGATCTCCGTTTTCGATCGCACCGACCTTTCGCCAGTTTTGTCCGGTTGGAGGCAAACAATGACGAGAACGCGCCATGCGAATTCGAAATTGTGGTTTCCACAGCCTTTGCCCTTCCCGAGTTTACTCTTGAAGGCCGGTCAGCGAATTTTCCGCTCCTTCTTTCATGAGGACACCTTGTTTTTTATTTTAAATGTTAACCGAAAGGAGAAGGCCATGTTGATAGATATTAAAATGAATGAAAGAGCCCTTTTATTAAGAGAGGGCCAGCCTGTCTGTTTACTTTCGACCGGACGCCATCGTTATTGGTTTGATACCGGCTTGAGCGTACAGCGATATCAATTAGATGAAGTGTTTACTTTTTTGGACACCGGAACTCGCTGCTGTGATTTCAAAAAAAGATGCTGTCGTTGTTTCGATTAGTGATGGCGAACTTGCTCTTGTTTCGATCAATGGTGTGGCGAACCAAATTCTGGACGCAGGAAAATATATCGTTTGGACGGAACGCCAAACAGTCGAAATAAAATTCACGCGTAGCGACGATATCGCCTTAGATATATCGGATAGGTTTTGGGAATTATTGTCAGAGAAAGAAAAGGAGAAGACAATGTTATTAAATATTAATTCAAATCAACGGGTACTCGTACTCAAAGATGGTGTTGCGGTGTCCTTGCTTCGGGCGGGACGTTACCGCTACTGGTTAGATGTACGCTTGACCGTAAATTGGTTCGATCTTGATGCGCTTGTGGCTGAGTGGACGCCTGAATTGGCGGCAATGGTTAACGAGCACGAAGCTCGGGTTGTTCAAGTAAAAGATCGTGAGGTTGCCTTGCTTTGCGTGGACGGTGTGGCCGATCGCGTTCTTGAGTCGGGAAAATATGTGATCTGGACCGAGCGCCGAAGGGTGAACGTGACCATTGTCTCGGTTGCAGATGTTCTTTTAGATATCGATGATGCCTTTTGGCCGTTGATGTCGACTGAGAACACTTCCGTTAAAGTCGTTCGCGAATACGAGTCCGTTTTAATGTACATCGATGGCGAATTGAACACCGTTCTTGAAGCTGGCCGCTACCTTATTTCGCGTTACTTTCGGTCGGTTTTATTTGAGACGGTCGATACACGAGAGCGCGAACTTTTGGTGACTGGTCAAGATGTGATGACATCCGATAAAGTATCGATTCGCGTAAACTTAGTTTTAAAGTTTCGTGTGGCTGACGTCAAAAAAGCGATTCTTGAAGTCAAGGACGTCAAAGGCGCTTTGTATACGATGTTACAAATTGCAGCACGGAATTTTATTTCAAGCGTGACCGTCGACGCTTTGCTTGAGGCTAGAAAGGCACTCGCAGAGGCGATGTTTGAGACGATGGAAACATCGGCCAAGACATGGGGTATCGATATTTTGCGCGCAGATATCAAGGACATCATTTTGCCCGGTGAGATGAAGGCGATTTTGAATCAAGTCATCTCCGCTGAGAAGCAATCTCAAGCCAACTTAATTGTTCGGCGAGAAGAAACGGCGGCGACGCGTTCGTTGGCCAATACGGCGAAGATGTTTGAGAAGAATCCTATGTTACTTCGACTTAAAGAACTTGAAACCATGCAAGCCATGGCAGCAGGTGTTGATAAGTTGACCATCGTTTCAGGAAAAGAAAAGTTCTTGGATTTAATGTAAACTTGACAACCAAGTAGTGAGTAGGGGGACTCACTTTCTTTTTTTAATCCGTGGTCTAAAGAACGTTAGAAGCTCGTTTCTCTCTATGACCTCCTCCTTCATAAATCGTCGTTTTTCGCCCTTATCATTTGTAGCCTGAATGGCCGTCAGCGTTGAAATCGATCGGTGAATCTCGTGTGGGTTCTATTTCAACGTAGCCCGCACGTAGCAATTTTCTTACTTTTGTGCGGGCATGTTTTTGAGTCTCCGCTTCTCAGACACGCGTGCTAAAACCGGCCGCCAGGGATGTATAAACGCGACAATCCGCGACGCGGATTTGAACAATTCTTCCCTTGGGATATTGAAAATTACGACAAAAACCTTTTGGGAATTCGACCATGGTTGAATCCATTTTTATCGCATTTGCTTAGAGGGGAATATTACCATGCTTTTTAGGCGGTAAGGTTTCTCTTTTATTTTCTAACATTTCCAAGCTTTGGATAAGTCGGATTCGCGTTTCTGCGGGTTCGATAACTTCATCAATATAACCAAGTTCGGCCGCTTTGAAGGGATTGGCGAATTTCTCGCGGTAGTCTTCAACAAGTTCGGCTTTTCTTGCGACCGGATCCTCGGCATCTTTGAGTTCGTTTCGGAAAACGATATTCACGGCGCCGTCTGGTCCCATCACCGCGATTTCGGCCATTGGAAAGGCGAGGTTAATATCGGCGCCAATATGCTTGGAGGCCATCACATCGTAGGCTCCACCGTAGGCTTTTCGCGTAATTAAGGTAATCTTTGGTACCGTCGCTTCAGCGAAAGCGTAGAGCAATTTCGCACCGTGCTTGATGATTCCGCCGTACTCTTGGTCGACGCCAGGTAAAAAGCCTGGAACATCAACAAGGGTAATGAGCGGAATATTGAAGGCATCACAGAATCGAACAAAACGCGCAGCTTTCACGCTTGAATTGATATCGAGAACGCCCGCGAGATGCTGCGGATTATTGGCAACGATTCCGACCGACTTCCCACCCAAGTGTGCAAATCCAACAGAAATGTTGGGAGCATATTGAGGTTGAACTTCGTAAAAGTAACCGTCGTCGACGATGAGTTTGATGACCTCAATCATGTCGTAGGGTTTTTGCGCGTTTTCAGGAATGATGTCGTTTAGTTTTTCAACGAGACGATTAGAAGGATCCTCAGTTGCGGCGTACGGTGCATCTTCGGCATTATTGCTCGGAATAAAAGAAAGCAATTCACGAACGCGGGCAATGCACTCTTCTTCGCTGGCACATTCGAAATGAGATACACCAGAAGTTTTTGAATGGACCTCCGCGCCCCCCAGCTCTTGTTTAGTCACGTCCTGACTAGTAACGGTTTTTACTACTTCTGGACCTGTAATAAACATATAGCTGGTTTGGTCAACCATGAATACGAAGTCGGTGATGGCCGGACTATAAACTGCGCCCCCGGCGCATGGTCCAAGAATAGCGGAGATTTGTGGGATAACGCCACTTGCGCGTGTGTTGCGAAAGAAGATATCTGCATACCCTGCCAAACTCTGAACGCCTTCTTGAATGCGCGCTCCGCCTGAGTCGTTGAGACCGATAACAGGGGCCCCAACCTTTACAGCAAGGTCCATTACTTTACATATTTTTTGTGCGTAGGTTTCTGAAAGCGACCCTCCAAAAACTGTAAAGTCTTGGGCGAAAACGTAAATCAGCCTACCATCTATTTTACCGTATCCGGTAACAACGCCGTCTCCTGGAATCTTATTTTTTTCCATTCCAAAATCCACACAACGGTGGGTTTTAAGACGATCCAGTTCTACAAATGAACCAGGATCGAGAAGGAAGTCGATACGCTCACGAGCGGTGTATTTTCCGTTCTTGTGTTGTCGATCAATACGGGCTTGTCCGCCGCCTAGCAGAGCAGCTTCATTGAGTTCTTTGAGACGTTCACGTGTTTTATTCATTTTGGTTTACCTTTGAGGTAGCTGAAAAATAAATGTTTTCGTAGGCCGTGGCAGCGTTCTTCCAGGAGAAATCAGCGTTCATGGCATTCATCACCACTGGCCTCCACTGGCGCGGAAGGCGGTATCGGTCGATGGCGCGATCGATGGCTTCTTTGATCGCTTTGGTATTCTGTTTTGTATACGTGAATCCGTTTCCATCTTCGTTTTCGTCGGCATCTTTAACCGAATCGGCTAACCCACCAACCTTGTGAACGAGAGGAAGGGTTCCGTATTTAAGGGCGTACATTTGTTGCGTGCCGCCAGGTTCGAAATCGCTTGGAATCGCAAGAATATCAGCAGAGGCGATAAATTTATGGGTAAGCTCAACGTCTTTGCTAAACTCTGCAAAGACGCGATCTGGGAAATCGCTCGCAAGCTTTTCAATGGCCTTCTTAAACTTAGCCTCACCTTCACCCAAAAAGACGACTTGGAGATTATTGCGCGGATCGTTTCTTTCTTGGAGCACGCTTCGAACAGCTTTAACAAAAATATCGATACCACTTTCACTCTTGAAATCTCCAACGAAGGCGATCAAGGGTTGTGTTGGACGAATCGGCAAAGAGAATTGGTGTTGGAGTGCAACTTTGTTGAGTCGTTTACCATTTAAGGTTTCAAGATCAAAAGGATGGATAATAAACGCATCCTTGATCGGATCCCAGTTGGAGTAATTTACACCATTTAAAACGCCGCTAAAGGCATTCTTTTTTGCTTTAAGTTCTTTTTCAATGCCGCTTCCTTTTTGCAAAAGAAGCTCTTTCATGCCTTCCGAAATTGCGGTGACATGGTGACTGGCCGAGATACCAGACGCTAAAAAGCTACTGCCTTTCTTTTTCGGCAAGAAGGCTTCTTTAACTTTTGCCGGACCGAACTTTCCATTT
>JALSKP010000079.1 GCA_026988815.1 Myxococcales bacterium
GCTATTGCCTATCCTGGTGTCACAACGGACGATGAACACGCCGGTAATTTTATTACGACCTTTCAAACCTTGGCAGAGTTTGATCTCAGTTTGGTCATTAAATACGGTGTTCAATTTGGTCTTTGGGGAGGAAGTGTTTATCATCTTGGAACCCGAAAGCATCACGAAAAATACTTGCCAGATATTGCAAGTCTTGAACTCCCGGGCTGCTTTGCGATGTCGGAAACGGGGCATGGCTCGAACGTGCGAGACTGTAAAACCACGGCAACCTACGATCCCTCTACCCAATGTTTTTTGGTCCATACGCCCAATGACATGGCGAGAAAAGATTGGATTGGAAATGCGGCCAAGCACGGTGTAATGGCGACCGTTTTTGCCCAACTCTATATAAAAGGGGAGGAAGAAAGCTACGGTGTGCATGCCTTCCTTGTTCCTTTGAGAGATGAAAAAGGCGACCTCGTTGAAGGTGTTAGCATCGAGGATTGCGGTCATAAACTTGGATTAAATGGCGTCGATAATGGGCGTATTTGGTTCAATAAAGTGGAAATAGCGCGGGACCATTTGCTTAATCGCTACGCTGATGTTTCCGAGGAAGGTGTTTATTCAAGCCCAATCGTGAGCTCGGGAAGACGTTTTTTCACGATGTTGAGTACGCTCGTCGGAGGACGGGTCGCGGTAGGCGCCGCTTCATTAGCAGCGTCGAAGAGCGCGCTTACTATTGCCATTCGATACGGCGCAAAACGGCGGCAGTTTGGTGCCGCAGACCGGCCCGAAGAGCCCATTCTCAACTATCGATTGCATCAACGTAAACTCATGCCCTTGCTGGCAAAAGCCTATGGACTCACCTTTGCGTTCGAGTTTCTCTTCGACTCTTTTTTAAACGAAGATCCCGACGTTGATGTCGAAGTATTGGCCGCAGGGTTGAAGTCCTATGCGTCTTGGAATAACAACCAAACGCTTCAGATCTGTCGAGAATCTTGTGGAGGGCAGGGCTATCTTTCCGTTAATCGCTTTTCTAGCATTCGCGCTGATAGCGATATTTTTACAACTTTTGAGGGCGATAATACGATTTTAATGCAATTGGTTGCCAAGGGGCGTCTGACAGAATTTAAAGAAGATTTTTCAGGAAGTATTTTCTCGACGATACGCTCCCTTGCAAAATTGGCAAGCGATGCCGTTGAGACCCGAAATCCGGTGTCCTCCCGGACAAGCGACAGAGAAACCTTAAGTTCTGCTGAACATCAACTGTCCATGCTTGCCTACCGTGATGATCGTCTTCAGTTCACCTTAGCGCGTCGTTTCCAAAGTAGGATGGCGAAAAAGATGGACCCCTTTGAGAGCTTAAATGACGTGCAAGATCATTTTCTGGCGCTCGCCGATGCGCATATTCAGCACCTTATTCTCGAACAATTCGTGAAAGCGGTCGAACGCGAAAGCGACCCAGCGGTTAAGTCTGCTCTAGATCGTGTTCGCGCCCTCCTTGGTATCGTCTTCATTTATGAAGACTTGGCGTGGTTCATGGAAAATGGTGTTGTCGAGGCAAGTAAATCTCGAGCGATTCGAAAGCTACTCAACGATTTATGCATGGAGGTAAGAGCAGAGTCGACCTACCTGGTGGATGCCTTTGGCATTCCTGATAAACTGCTCGGAGCCCCGATAGGGTTGGGTTCAATGAGTGGTTGATTGTTGTTGACTTATGCACTGATTGATTCTAGTTTCCGCGCAATTGAGACCACTTCTCTCCATGGGTGGGTTTACGTCTCAACTATTTTATTTAGCTTCCTTTGAAGCACTAACGTTATACACGGAGCACCCCATGGCTTTACATCCGGAAAGAAAGAAAGAAATTATCGCTAAATTTGGTCGCAGCGAAGGTGATACTGGCAGTACAGAAGTGCAAATTGCTCTTCTCACCGAGAGGATTCAAACCCTTCAAGATCACTTTAAAACACACAAACAAGATCATCATTCACGACGTGGATTGTTGAAATTGGTTGGTTCACGTCGTCGTCTTCTCAAGTATTTGCGAAAGACAGACGTCAAAAGATATCGAGATACCATACAAGCTCTCGGTTTGAGAAAATAAATTTGTTGGGCGCCTTTTTAGCGCCTTTTTTTTGGAGACAATCTTAAGTGCAGATACACACCTCGGTATGTATCGGTCCAGTTTTGGGAAGGGTGTCTTAATAGATTTCGTGAACACATGTTCGCGGCATGCATTGAGCCTCCCTCAAAGATTTGTCTCTCTATTATAATGTAAACGCACGCAAAGAATGCGAACGTTCACAAGGAGACATGATGTCTATAGTAAAAGACGGTGCCAAATTAGGTACCAAAGAGTTAACCTTAGAAACCGGGCGAATGGCCCGACAAGCTGGCGGATCGGTCGTTATTCAATACGGCGATTCCCAAGTACTTTGTACAGCTACGGCTGGCGGTATACGTCCGCTACCTTTTTTCCCTCTCGTATGCGATTATCGCGAGAATCGCTACGCGGCTGGCGTTATCCCTGGCGGATATTTTCGTCGCGAAGCGCGTCCTGGCGATAAAGCGGTACTTACCGCACGTTTGATCGATCGTCCCTGTCGTCCGCTTTTCCCTTCAGATTTCAAAAACGAAACGCAATTATTGGGTTGGGTTATCTCGGCCGATATGGTCAACGATACTGACGTACTTGCGATTACGGGCTGTTCGGCCGCCCTTATGATCAGTGATATTCCCTGGAATGGTCCTGTGGCTGCTGTTCGAGTTGGACAGATTGATGGAAAATTTGTCGCCAACCCTACGTTTGAAGAGCGTGAAAAGTCGGATATGGATATTGTTGTGGTTGCCATGAAAAACGCAATCGTAATGGTCGAAGGTATTGCAGACGAATTGCCTGAAAGTAAAATGATTGACGCCTTAGAATTCGCTCAAGAATCTGTTGAAGATATTCTTGACCTCCAAATTCGTTTGGCCAAAGAAGTTGGCAAAAAGAAAAGGGCGGTCATTCCAAAGGATGTGAACAAGAAGCTTGTTAAAGCTGTCGAGAAGGCGATCAAAAAGGACCTTGAAAAAGCAGTTAAAATTCCGACGAAAATGGAGCGTTACGCGAAACTCGACGAGCTCAAAGATGTTCTTGTTGAAAAACTCGAAGACGATTTTCCAGACGAGATTGGCGATCTTAAGGGCGCATACGCTTCACTTAAGAAAAAACTTATCCGAGAAAGCATCCTGAAAAAAGGCGTCCGTATTGATGGACGTGGACTCGAAGATATTAGAAATATCACCGTTGAAACGGGCCTTCTTCCAAAGGCGCACGGTTCAGCTTTGTTCACCCGTGGTGAAACACAAGCGCTCGTGACGTGTACGCTCGGAACCAGCAAAGACGCGCAAAGAATGGATACCCTGGAAGGTGATATTACACGTCATTTCATGTTGCATTATAACTTCCCTCCTTTTTGTGTTGGAGAAGCAAAGCCGATGCGCGGAACCTCACGTCGTGAAATTGGACACGGTTACTTGGCTGAGCGCGGTTTAACCTACGCTATTCCAAATCTTGAAGACGGAAGTTTCCCGTATACTGTCCGTATCGTATCAGACGTTTTTGAATCTAACGGATCAAGTTCGATGGCCTCTGTTTGTGGCGGCAGTCTAGCGATGTTTGACGCCGGTGTTCCTTGTAGTGCGGCCACGGCCGGAATCGCGATGGGACTCATTACGGATGGCAAAAAATTCTGTGTCCTCAGCGATATTCTTGGAGACGAGGATCACGTCGGCGATATGGATTTCAAAGTCGTCGGCACGGCTAAAGGCATTACTGCCTTCCAGCTCGATACAAAAGTTGAAGGCTTGCCTCGTCAGGTTATGGAAAAGGCGATGATTCAGGCAAGCGTAGGTATCAAACATATTCTTGGCTGTATGGCCAAGGGAATGTCCGAGCCACGTTCCGAGCTTTCCGCAAACTCACCTCGCATCGTCCATATTAAAGTCGATCCAGGTTCGATCGGAGCCATCATTGGTTCCGGCGGCTCAACGATTCGCGGTATTCAAGAAGCGACTGGCGCATCAATTAATATCGATGACGACGGCACCGTTTCTATCGCCGCCACCGACGGTATTGCTGCTCAGCAAGCTATCGAAATTATCGAAGGTCTTACCGCCACGCCAGACGTTGGGAAGATTTATCAGGGCGTTGTTAAGAAAATTATCGATGCCGGTGCAATCGTTGATATCATGCCAGGATGCGACGGATTTTTACATATCTCCGAGATTTCTGACGGACGTATTAACAAGATAGAGGATGTTCTTCGTGAAGGCGATAAATGTCTCGTCAAAGTTCAAGCTGTCGAGAGAAATGGTCGTGTGAAGCTCTCCAGAAAAGAAGCATTGGCGGATAAAAAACGCGCGAATTCAACAGCAGCTGCCGCTGAATAAGAATCTTTCTTTGAATTAATTGATGACGCTCAGCATTAAGCTGGGCGTTTTTTCTCTGCGCTTAGAGGTCCGCTGAGTAGAGGATTTCTCCTTTACCTTTTCTTTTCGCCTCGTAGAGAAGGGCGTCTACA
>JALSKP010000080.1 GCA_026988815.1 Myxococcales bacterium
TTTCCCTCTTTGGGTTTTGGACAGCAGGGAGAGAAAAAATATCTCGACAAAGAACAAAATACATCCAAAAAGAAACCCAAAACCTCAGAGCAAACCCATGCTGTCGATTTCTATTTAAAACGAGCAATCGGAAACGATGCGATCGTAGAAGAGGCGAAAGCGAATGTCGACTTTGCAAAAGCTCGGCAGTATCGAGCCGATTGGGCATGGGGTCCAAAGATAAAAAGTACGACCGTTTTCTCCTACGTTCCGGCCAACGCGGATACCGACGAATTTGGAAATAATCTCGATGAAATCTTAGACCTCAATTTGGGACCCTACCTTCGACAATCTTTTCAACTCGCCATTCCGCTCTACACTTTTGGTCGGATCCGCATTGCCAAAAAACTCGCCAGGTTGGGTGTAAAGGTCGCCGAACTCAAAGCCGACCAAGCGCGCGATCAAGTGATGTACCAGACCGTACAAGCCTTTTACGGATTGCAATTGGCCAATTCTCTGAACACGCTTTTGTTGGAAGGGGCCAAGCTTATAAAAAAGGAATTAAAAAAGGCCGAAGAAGACCGCGATTTTGGCGAATCCAAAATGAAAACAAAAGATTTTAGAAAGTTACAGATTTTCAATGCAGAGGTCGACGCTCGTGTTTTGGAAACCGAAAAATTGCGCGCCATCGCCGATGCAGGGTTAAAATATTTAACCGATAGCAAGGATGTGAAGGTTGGCGCGCTCGATACGAAAAGTAAAATCGAACCTTTGCTGGACGTAGAAACCTACATTAAGGCGGCAAACGAACATCGTCCCGAAGTGGAAATGCTCAAGCGTGCAGAGCATGGTGTGGCCTTGGCAAAACAACTCGCCCATCGCAATTGGTATCCAAATATTGCGCTCGTTTCGGAATTTAAGTTTGGGATTTCTACCGAGAACGTCGAAAACCGTTCCGTCTGTAGACAAATTGACGGCGAGTGTGTGGATACCAATGATCTCTTTGCACGGCGATCAAATCCTTTCAATTTCAATTCCTTTACCTTGGGAATCGCGATGCAATGGGAGTTCGATTATTGGCAAAATCGAGGTAAATCGATGGAAGCCGATGCAAGGGCGCTTCGGCTTCATGCACAAAAAAAACGCGCCATGGGGGCGATTGAACTTGAGATAAACAAGCTCTATCAAGACGCAAAAGAAGCCTACTTACGTGTTGAAATTACGACTCGTAGGCTCAAAGCCGCTCGCCGGTGGAGAGACCAATTTGGGTTGGCCGAACGTTCCGGGGGAGCCGATATCGCGGATGCGGTGGAACCTTTGAAAGCATTTTTTACCGCCAGAGGTCTCAGCCTTCAGGCCTATTTTGACTATCGCGTTTCGATTGCGGCCTTACATCGCGCATGCGGAATTCGACCTCAGTAGTATTTGAATCTCAAATGAATTTCTGCATTCTTTTGGCGTCGAAGAATGTGTAGGAATATGATAGAAGTTCCACGTCATCTCAGAAGAGTTAAGTATGAAAAAAGTTAATTTAAGCAGTACTATTGTCCTACTTGTAGGACTAGCATTTTCGTCTTCGGCCTTCGCTCAAGCCACGACTTACGTAAAAAAGAAAACCAAAGAAGTTACCCAACTCCTTTCCAAAGCTGATTCTAAAGGACGCGCTAAGAAACTGGATAAATTGTTAAGAGCGACCATTGATTTTCGTGAACTTGCGAGCCGTTCTTTGGGCGAGCATTGGAAAGCCAGAAGCGAAGAAGAAAAAACGGAATTTTTGAATCTTTTGCAGCGCTTATTGCAGTCCAATTACGAGGAGAAGTTGTCAGGAAAAAAACTCGGAAAGGATTTCAAAGTGGAATACCTAGAAGAGAAAACCCGGGGCGAAAAAGCGATTGTGAAAACAAAAGTCATCGTCGATAAAGAGTCTAAACCCATCATGTACAAGTTGCTCAAAAAAGATAAAACCTGGTCGATATACGATGTTGTCATCGACGACATCTCCTTAGAGGAAACTTACCAGGAGGCTTACACTGAAATTATCGTTGAAGAAGGGTGGAAGTCTTTGATTTCACGAATGAAAGCCCGAATAAAATAAGCTGCGTGAGGCGTCCCTTTTCAAGAAAATGAAATGGGGACAAATTAAAAACTATCTATGATATTTTTTATCTTTAAAATATCATCAACGCGGAGGCTGGTTCCGCGATGCATCCTTTCCCCAACACAGGGCGCGTCCATCTTCCAAAATGGCGCAAGAATGCCATCCTCCCGATTTTACCTGGACAAATTTCCCTTCTGGCGGTGTTGACTGGGATTGTCGATTTTCGCCCCAACAATTCAGTTCGCCACTCGTTAGGATGGCGCAGGTATGGAAATCACCAACGCTGACCTGGGAGAAAAGACCGGGAGGGTGGGGATTGAGAAAGGTGACATTTTTTCCCCAACAGACCATCTCGCCTGTTGTTCGAATCGCGCAGCTCTGGGATGCTCCTGCACTAACTTGCGTGAAAAGACCTTCAGGGGAATCGATAATGCCGCCAAAACTATCACCCCAACAGTGGAGCGTGTGATCCGATTTTATAGCACATGAGTGATTCGTTCCCGAACTTACATTCTGAAAAGATCCTGATGGAGGATCTAATTTACCGTTTTTATTTTGTCCCCAGCATACCAATTGTCCGTTCGTTTTAATTGCACAACTGTGTTTTTCCCCAGAACTGACTTGCGAAAAAGTGCCTCCTGGAAACGCGGTTTGACCTGTTGAATTATATCCCCAACATTGACCCTCGCCTGTTTTCTTTAGCGCGCATGAAAAGTCGGATCCGACACTGACTTTTTGAAAAAAGCCTGCCGGAGAATCTGTTTGTCCCAGAGCATTTGGACCCCAACAGGTGAGCGTTCCATCTTTTTTGATTGCGCAAGAGTGATGGAAACCGGCACCGAGTTCATTATAAACGCTATAACAATGTTTTGTAGATAGTGCGTTGCAGGTTGAGTTACAAGATAGTGTGCCTTTGTCGAAACCTTTGCTTAGGCAAGTGAGGCCGGCGAAGTCTGCTCCATCACATTTTTCCCCTGCGTTGATTTCTCCGTTATTGCAACGATTAAGATCTGCTGAATCCGAGGAAAGATCTTCCTCAGGCATCGTGGAAAGATCCTCTTCGACGGCGAGGTCAAACATTTTGATGCAACTCTCTTCCGAACAAATTTCTCCTAAAAAGCAGTCGGCCTTCGTTTGGCACTCCCGTGTTTGGAACTGACAGGAAGAAAGGGAGATGAGCGTAAATATAATAAATTGAAATTTCATAGATGCTCTGCGGATGCAAAACCTATCATAGCTTAATTGAGAACTGAATACCACTTTCGGGCTATGGCTTTTAATAAGAGAATGCCTTAGTTGAGCCGAAATATTTCCACCAGGTCGACGTCTTTAAAACTGTAGTGTTGTTTACAAAACTGGCAATCAACACTTATCTCGCCTTCTTCGGCAATGAGAGCTTTGGCATCTTGTTGCCCTAAATTTTGGACGGCGGCGATACATCGCACCCTTGAACACCCACAAATAAAGTTGATGGGTTTACTATCGAAGACGCGAACTATTTCTTCATGAAAGAGGCGAAAAAGTAACTCTTCGTTCGAGAGAGATAATAACTCTTCGTCGCTCAAGGTTCGGAACAGGGCCTCGATTCGAGTAAATGACTCATCGTCTTGTTGAAGGGAGCCTTGGAAGTCTGAGGTCGGCATCGCTTGAATGATCATCCCTGCCGCCCGATTTTCGTTCACCGAAAGATGGACGAGCGTTCGAATTTGCTCAGATTGTAAAAAGTAGTCTTCTAATCCGTGTTGGAGATCGTCTTCATGAAGGGCGATAAAGGACTGATAAGGTTGTCCTTTTGAAGGCTCCAAGGTGAGCGCCAGGTTGGCGTTTTCGAAAAGCAATTTCTCTCTATCGAAGGCATCCGAGTATCGACAAATGCCACGGATACTTTCTCGATTTTTGCACTCGGCCATCATCAAACTCACCTGGCCTTTACCTTGGGCTTGAAGAACCAAACTACCATCAAACTTAATGCTGGAACTTAAAAGAGAAACTGCGGTGAGAAACTCCCCAAGATGTTTCTTTATTTTTTCGGGATAATGTTGCCGCTCCATGCAATCGAGAAAGGCGGAATCCAAATGGACGATTTGCCCACGTATCGCGAGTTCATCAAAAAGAAAGGGCTGAAATTGATCGGTATTCATTTTGCCCCACTACCATATTTTCGCACACTGCGTTAGATGGGAAATGGTGAAACCCAACATTCCATAAAAAGTGATTCGAGCAAAACGACGAGGCGGTTCGCCTTTTTGCATTTTCGGCGAAGGTTGAAATAAAATGGTCTTAGGCATAGGGTTAGAACTCAACGAGATTGGGAGTTGGAATGCGGTATTTTATTTTTGTTATTTTTTTAGGCTCTGGCTGCTTGTTTTTCGACACCTCCTCCTTCCACACCATTCAAGAAAAAGACGCAGGGCCAAAGAACGATATATCGAGGCCGAACAATGGTACCGCGATATGTGGCCCAGAC
>JALSKP010000081.1 GCA_026988815.1 Myxococcales bacterium
TTGGTTTTTATCTCATGTTCGCCTGGATGCTTTGGTATTCGTGCGATCCTACAATGAAGAAGAACGGTCCTGGGAAAGAACAGGTAGGTCACTTCGGAGTCGCGAATTCGTCATTGCTCCAATTTTTTATCACGCGACCGAATGGCGGTGGAGAACAACATCCATAAATTTCCTGTTGGATCGACGTGATATTTATGAGAAGATGACTGCACAGTCAATTCAAGGTAGTATCATGAAGACGTTTTTCTTACTCTGTATCCTCTTTTTTCCAACGCAACTGTGGGCCGAATACGAAGAATGCTCAGGTAGTGGCAGTTGTGGACTTAATAAAGCGTGTTTTGAAAACAACTGTTTGAACACGGGAACGGTAAAAGTGACCTTGTCCTGGACCTCACAAACAGATCTCGATCTATATGTAAAAGCGCCTTCAGGGAAAACCCTTTCCTTGGATAATCCTTTTTTAGAGGGCGGGCGTCTTCAAGCAGAGTGTGAGAAAAAAGAATGTCGCGATGATCAAGTTGCTGAGCGTGATGCTTCCTATCCTCATGTTGAACATGTTGCCTATTCCTACGATACCAAGGTTCAAACAGGAAGGTATCGGGTGTGGGTTAAAAATTTCGATGGCTTTCAAAGTGCGCGTTTTAAACTTATTTTTGAGGATCCCTCGGGAAAGAAAACAGTAAAAAATGCAACTATTTCTCAGACAAAAGGGGCGAAGTCGACCACCTATTCTTTTACAGTAAAAGCGCCGCGTGATTGCCGTGGGGACGCGGATACCGACGGGGATGGCTTGTGTGATAAATGGGAGACCGAGGGCATCGATGTCAACGGCGATGGCGTCATCGATCTCGATCTTCCTGGCTTGGGAGCCGATCCCAAACACAAAGATATTTTCGTCGAAGTGGATTGGATGAAGAACCACAAACCTTATAATCTTTCCAACGTCGTCGCCGCCTTCGATAATGCCAACGTGTCCAACCCCGACGGAAGTGATGGCATTCGTCTTCATATTTTTCGATCTGAGGAAATTACAGCTATCCGCGGCCGAGCGGTAAGCGCGACCCAGGCGATTGGGTTGGGCGATGTGAAGGGGATTAAATTTGGATCGCGTTCTTATGCGTGTGGGGAGAAAGCATGGTTTGGTTCTCTCGAAGAAAGACAGAGTAAAAATTGTAAAAATATCAGTAATGCTAGTAAGAAAGTTTACCATTATGCCGTGTTTGGATACGATAGAAAGAAGGGCGGAGGATCGTCCGGTGTTGCCGAACTCGGCGGGAACGATCTGCTCGTGACGGTTCGCAATAGCAGCCAAGATTCGGAGCAGTCGACTTTTATGCATGAGCTTGGACATAATTTAGGCTTGCGGCACGGCGGCGGTGACGGTGTACATCATAAACCGAACTACCTTTCTGTGATGAGCTATAGTTATCAATTTCGAGGAAATTATTACCCCGGTCGTCCCCTTGATTATTCCCGTGAAAAACTACCGAGTCTTAACGAAAGATCGCTCGATGAAGAGGTTGGAATATCTGGACCCGCATCGTGGACAACCGTAGCTTTTGGATCTGGATCGGGGGCGGTGCAATTGGGCGGACCCGCAGACGGTCCTCAAAACTGGAACACCAATATGCGGGATGACGAGCGCCGCATCTCGGTTGATATTTCAAATATTAAAGGGCGTAGCCGAGGATTGACGACTTTGGTGAGTCATGATGATTGGGGAAACATTAAATACAATTTTCGAACCTCGTCCAAGTATGCAAGTGGCGATGAAAATCAGGAGGAGTTCGACGAGGAGCCAGAAGACGCCTATTTGGAAGAAGAAGCATTAACCCTCGACGAGGTTTCCGAACAAGCCTCCCAAGTAGATTCTGACAATGACGGTATCAACAACCGAGACGATTTATGTCCAGCGATTAGTAATCCCGATCAAAAAGATAGCGACGGAGATGGCGTCGGTGACAGCTGCGATAGTTGCCCTGAAGATGCTGCGCCCGGACTCATCGATGGTTGTCCAGAAAGCGATGATGTGGATGTGGACATCGACAATCCGCCAGGACGAAACGGCGCATACACGCCACATAAACGGCCGATGAATGATGATGAGTTGCGAGACTTTCTTGGTTTAGGAAAAGAAAACCCAGGTGAGCCCGAACCCTCTCCCGAGCTTATCGACACCAAAAGTGGATGTTCAAATACCCAGTCGACGCCTCTTCCCTTCCTCTTCCTCTTCGGATTTTTCTTTCTCGGTCGAAGACGAAGACGCAAATTGTAGAGCGGCATCACCGGAAAAGGTCGACCTAGAACGTTGGGTTTCCCTCGTTTGCGGTTAAGAAGGGATCGTCTCATTGCAAGAATAAGGCGAGGTAAGGGAATAGAGTATCGAAAAAAAGACGGGGAATAAGGCTTTGGGTGACAATGCTTCCAACTCTGACCTCAATACTATTCTCGATGTTTATTTTCATAACCTCGATGTCGAGATTATCGCGTGAGAATTGCGGACGTGCTATCTCAAAATCTCACCTTTGGTTCGCTTAAATCTAATCAACATTGAAGACCCCCATCTTTTGGCTCGGCGTACTCTAACGCCATTTAAAGGTAGAATATGTTTTTAGGAGTCAAACGTGGATATCGATAACATTGTAAAACGTGGAAGCATTAACGTTAAGGAGAGCTTAACGTGGACGCTCGAACACCATCAAAAACTCTTGCCGCGTATCGAAAAAGATGAGATTTCGAGACACTTCATTAGTAACTATACCAACTATACCTACCTCATGCCCTCACAGGATATTTTTGATTTTGTCCTCCTTTGGTATGCCTTTCATAAAAAAAATCATCCCGAAGAGTCAATCGGCACCAAGGTTTGTCGAGACTGTTTGGAATTCGCAGTCCTGCTTCAGGAGGATACCTATATTCACGAATGGCTTGACTACTATAAGGCGCACAAAACCGAGGATTATATCTCAAAGAAGAAACGCGAGGCCCTGATTAGCTACGTGGAAAGCTACCTTGACGGCAGTCTAAAAAAAGAGGCCGATCTCATCATTGAAGCATGTCAAAATACCATCGCGAAAAAGAAGGTCTACACCTTCAAAGTGAAGGATGTAACGCGACTACTCCTCGTCTACGCTAAAGCCAGATATAACCGGACCCTTCTAAGCGATAAAAAAAAACGGGGGAAATATGGATCAAGGACGACGAACATCGCATTCATTATTTCAACGGCCGTCATTTCGTAGAGGATCCCTACCATTTTTGCTCGCCGAAAAACCAAAAGGAGTCGGTAAACACTACAACCATTCCATTTAACCAATGGGCCCTATGGAGCGGAAAACGAACGCTACATTTACTCCTCCAGTACGAGACCAGAATTGTCCTTTTTATGACCAGTTATTTTCCCTCGCAGGATGACGAATTGGTGGATGATTTTGTATATTGTCAGGTTAAGGACCTGGCAATTTCGGAGGAGATTGTTCAAAAGATGAAAAATCTATACCGCGCAAAAATATAACCGATGCTTATTTTGACGAAGTGCGTGGAGCCCTCTTTCGAAAACATGAACAAGGAAAAACCTTTGCCGTCTATGACCATTTCTGGATCGCGCTCACTCGACGCAAAGAAGGCGAACCCGCATTTATGGAAAACGGTGATCGGAACTATGGCGTGAAGATCGTTCAAAGGTTTTCTTCTCCAAAAGAGGCGCGAGAGGCCTATGAAAAACGCGAAGTTGACGCATTAAACGCATCCAATTCCTTACGTCGCATCGAGGTTTGGACGGGTATTGAGAAACTAAAACAACTGGTTTGAAGACTGGAACTGTAGATTGGCGCTGATGGAGCAAAGCGAGGACACACAACCCAAACACGGATATCCCTTGAGGAAGGTCAAGGCACCTAAAGTGTGCGGTCACCAAAACGGAGTTGACTCGAAAGGTCCCAGCTCGATTTAGTAAGCTGAGTGACAGAATAGTGCGATCCGTTTTTGAGGTATTTTCTTTCTTTGTAGGATCGCACCTTTATCCCTGCAGCGGGGCTACAATTCACTTTCCATTCCTCAGAAAATGCTCAGTACTAGTGACAGAAAGAGAGGGCGAAATGACGAGGGTTTTATTTTAAAAAAAGTCCACACCAGCTACTGTGTACTTCAATTCAAATGCGAGCTGATATGAAATATGTATTTTTGGTATTCACGTTTTTTTCTCTAACAGCCTGTGCGTCGACCGAGAAAAAAACTGTTCTGGATATGAAAGAAGATCGAGGAAAAACAGAACAAAAAGATCTCGGAGAACCGGATACAAAAGGAAAATCCTCAAGGGATACAAATTCCGATTCTAATCCTTCCAAAGCCTGTGAGGGTAATCTTGCTGAAGTAAAAGCGGTCGCAACGAGCGGAGCATCGGGAGCCTATCAATTTTCGATAACCCTAGAGAGTCCAGATTTGGGATGTGCACAATACGCAAATTGGTGGGAAGTCCTCGACGAAAACGGTAAACTTATCTACCGACGCATTCTCGGTCATAGCCATGTC
>JALSKP010000082.1 GCA_026988815.1 Myxococcales bacterium
ATGCTTGCCTTGCGCGTGATTAGAGCGAATGGATGGTGGAATGACTTTTGGGTGGTAGAAACAGCGAGGCGGTCTGCATGATTCTCCGATCGTCTTTAATCAGACACTATTACAACTAGGGATAGATCAAATGCCATACCTTTGGTAGACTTTTGCCTTATCTTAATCAGGTATTTGCCATGGCACTCATTCAGCGCATCGCTCCTTCTATACTCGCCTCCGACTTTACAAACCTCGGCGAGGAATGTGAGAAGGTACTAGAGGCGGGTGCAGATTGGTTGCATGTAGATGTGATGGATGGGCATTTTGTGCCCAATATTAGCATTGGTCTTCCCGTGGTGAGCGCGCTTCGTCAGCGCCTTCCCGATGCTTTCCTCGATGTTCATCTTATGATTTCTGATCCCGATTTTTTCGTGGAGGGATTTATCGAAGCGGGAGCCGATTTGATAAGTTTTCATCCCGAGGCAAGTTTTCATCCGCATCGTTTAGTCCAACGTATCAAGGCCCTTGGTGCGAAGGCCTGTCTGGCGATTAACCCAGGAAGCGGCCTATCGTGCCTCGATTATCTAGCCGATGATTTGGATATGGTTCTCATCATGAGCGTCAATCCAGGATTTGGAGGGCAGTCTTTTATCCCTTCCGTTTTGGGTAAAATTACCGAGCTCCGGCGACGTCATCCTGCGCTCGATATTCAGGTTGATGGCGGTGTGAACGTAAAAAATATCGCATCTATTCGCGAAGCTGGAGCCAATGTTTTTGTTGCTGGTTCGGCTATTTTTAAGAGTGATAATTACAAAATCACGATTGATAACATGAAAAAGGAGATTCGATATGAAAACTGAGGTTAGGTTACTATTTCCCCTTTTGATATCGTTGATGGCGTCCTCTTGCTCGACAAGTGCAACAATTACTATGGCCGAGGGTGCGCGTTATAGCGGAAAGATCGTCGATTCAGATCGTGATTTTGTTTACATCGAAGCCAATCGAAACAATCGGGAATTCAGTGTTCCCAAGGTAGGCCTCACCCAATTAAAGAAGGTCGATATTGTTAGTATTGATCATCCCGGAAACGTTCATTTTTTGATCGGTGGGATTCTGACGGGCGTTGGTGCGTTTTACGGTGGTATAGGCTTAGTTGTGCTGTCTGAAAGCGATGGTAATTCTTATAATAACCTTTTTGCCTATCAACTTCTCCTCGCCTCGGCTGTTTATTTGGGGGTAGGTTTACCGATGGGGGTTTGGGGATGGTCGACCTGGGATGAATCAAAAAGTTTGGCTGAGCGTGAGGGGGATAGCGAACAAACCCAGACTAGACCGCGAATGCTCTTTCTACCCATGACCCGTGATCAGCAAGTTTCGTCGAACGAAGGTCTTGATAGTATGAAATGGGGTTTCTCTCTACAGGCCTCTTTTTAGTAAGAATACCTACTTTCCCTAGAGATTTATTTTAAGGTCTCAAAAGAAATTTCAAGACTGGAAACATCATCACTTAGGTACATATGGCCATCTTGAATGGAGCAACTTAAGGTCATTGAGCGCTGTTTTAAGGCCTCGATTTCCGGTGCTTCTACGAGGCTAACTTCAAGATTCTCAAAGCGTTCTAATTTCTTTGCCGAACTTTCCCACCATACTTTGGATTTACGTTTTTGATAAGTGTAGATGTTGACCTTTTGAGATCGGCCACATGATTTACGTATACGTTTTTCATCGGGCTGACCCAAATCAATCCATCTCAAGATTTCGCCGTTGAGACTCTTTTCCCACAATGCGGGCTCATCCTCGCTGCTTAATCCGCGCGTGAACGAGAGAGCAGGACTTGCGTGTTTCGAAAAAAGAATGAGCCGAATCATGAAACGAAAATCGGTTTCAGATGGATGCTGAGCCATTGTAAGCTCATGCGTTTCGTAATAATGGGAATCCATATTGGCGATGTTTAACGTCACTTTATGAATCGTTGCACTAATCGCCATTGGAGGCCAAAGTTTTAGTTAGAGAAGGAAGAAAGGCAGGAATCTAGAGCATCGCTTTGAGCCCATCCACATGACCCGTTATTACAGCCGCATTGTGTAGTGGGTTCATTATAGCAGATGTACTCAGGTAGAGCTTGGCAGGTTGTGATCACAGCGCGATCTGAACAAATTTGGCCGCTACATCCGGTGATCATACAATCTGCGTCGCTTTCACACTGATCGCCACATGCGATTTCGGTGCAGGCCCATTGTCCGCCTGTACAGGTGCAAGTATTACAAGCATCGTCGGCGGCCTGCGTATCGCCATCGGTACAGATCGAAGGTTGAATACAAGTTCCTGTTGGATTGATGCCAAGATTGCAATTGGGGTCATTGGATCCGTCGGGGCACACAAATTGGCATTCCAAATCGGTGTCGCATTGTCGTCCGTACATTGAACATTGTTCGCCAAGGGTTGCCGGACCTTCACACGCTGCTTCACTATCAAAGGCTTGCATTGAAGGTGGAACCATACAAGGAGAAGGGTACTGGCAGCACTCGCCGGTTGTTGATTTTGCCCATGTTACAACGCCCGCACATCGTACATTTGCTGGAGGTTGAACAGCGTCAGGACAGGACGAGGCACATCCACATGTTGCGCAGCCGTTTTCATCATAAACGGTTCCGCTTGGACAGCCGGCACAACGTAATTGAGGACAAACGACCTCTTCGCACGATCCGCCTAAGCACTCGGTGCTCACAAAATACTCGCCGTTATTCCAATTGTATTCTTTGAAAAGGACGAGGTAAACACCGTCGAATTCGACTTCATGTTCGATGTAGCTATCTAAGGTTCCACCTTTGGGGGAATCGTCGTTTACGGCAATGAGTGAACCCCAGCTTCCGTCGGGACGTTGGGGACCATAAATGCCTGCAACAGCATCAAATCGGGATCCATGTGCGCCGACTTTAACGCCAACGGTGTCTCCAGCTTCAGCTTGATAGGTGTAAGCGTAGAAATAATTTGGCCAATTCGGAGCGTAGGTACCGAATTGAGAATCTCCAATTGCGATCGCATCGCGAATATCGGTGTAATTTCGGGTGCGCCAATCACCTTTTCCATTGTTTACCTGGATTTCTCCAGGAAAGTTCGTGTTTCCCGTTTTTCCATTGTCAGAATCAGCGGTACATCCAAACCCAAAAGAAAGGACGAGTAAGAGTAAAAGTATTTTTTTCATTATGTTCTCAACATTAAATTAACTACATCAGTGCGCTAGATAGCGAACTATGGGTGAGAACTCAAGGTTTTTGGTGTTTAATTCTGGATTAAAGCGAACAATACATGTCGGTTGGCTGACATTTAAATCTGACATGCATATGATTGATGTGGCCTTTTGAATGCCGGACGAGCGCGCCCGTTCCAGAGGACTGAGGATACTGAAAAACGGCGTTGATCCATTCCTGTGGTGCATCTTGGCGTTTGGCTTCACGAACCAGCGCGCCTTGGAGTCGGTGGTCGATAAAAATCATATTGACTTGGTTGGAATCGATCAGCGTTTTAATCATAAATAATGTTTGCTCGGCGTCGATGGAACGCGCATTTACATCTTGAAATCGCTTCCAGTTGACGGGTTCATCTTTTCGCGGATAGCTAAAATCAATATCTCGTCCTGAGCGATGGGATACGTGAGGGGTCATTTTCCCACCCAAACGAAAGCTTATGTCACCGATCAGAATATTGGACGCCTCAGGATAACGCGCTTCAAAGAGATCTAACATGCGAACCATTTCCGAAACGGTATAAAACGTACCGAAGGTGCGGTGAGGATAGAGGATACTATAGTTATCGCCTTTGGGCATCAACTCGGCATCTTGATGGAACCCGGTTGTGGAATCACCGATGGATCTTGAAAGAACGTCTCGATCACGTTGCCAAACAAGCAGAAGTTCACCTGCCAAAAGACGAGAGAACTGAACGCCAGGGTTGAATTTTTTCAATCGAGAGACGCGACCTTGATACATTTCTAGAAGACGTTCGGTGTCCTGCCATGGCCTGAGTGTATGCCATAATTCGTCGGCTCGTCTCGTATCGACGGCAGGCGAGCCGTCGGTTGTTGGCCAACTTACCAATTCTCGTGTGGGCATCGGCCATCTTAGATCGAGAGATAGTGATTCGATTTTTCTAAGTTGAGCGGGATCGAAAAGTGAGGGTGTCTTGGCCTGGCCGAAAATAGAGGCGACGGCTCTCAATCCAACGGCTCTCATCTGAGCAGAACTTTCTTTCTGAGCGCCAAAGCTTGCCCACAAGAAAGCAAAAACAAAGAGAATGCGTAGCGTTTTAGAAGACATAGAATCCAAAAAGCAAAGAACCCTGAAGGTTCTTTTAGGAGGTAAACATGATATAGGCGCGCCAAAGAAAGTCAAATCTCGTCGAAATGACGGTAGTGTGATTAGTGTGCAACTGTATTAACTACAAACTGGAAGTTCTTCATTTTGCCATGGTTGCTGGTCCCGAATCATAGCATTTATTTGAGTAAGTAGCTTTCGAGCACAGGCAATAATCGCAACCTTTGGAG
>JALSKP010000083.1 GCA_026988815.1 Myxococcales bacterium
GAGAACGCCATTATGGTCACAGACGTCCCCCTCATTACAGCCAGGCTTAAAGCACCTACAGGTTACCTCGCAGGCATCGCCGATTCCATTGAGGTTACTATCAAGTTGGTTGGTGTTAGAAAGAACGGGACAATTATCGCAAATATCTCCAACAGTGTCGTTGTCCGTGTCGATTTGGTTCGGGTTAGGAGTATCGATGCAATTATCTGTGCCGTCAGGAATACCGTCATTATCTTCGTCGCCGAGGCATGCGTTGGAATTACAAACCGAGTTTAATGGACAGTCACCACAATTTAGGGTGACCTCTTCATTGGTGCAAACGCTAAGCACTGATATCGAACCGCAATCTGCATTATTTGCGGCACAAATTCCGAAGATATCTGGAACAGGGCACCCACAAACATTTGGCTCGCTTACATTCGGTTCCCCACCGCCGCAGACATCAGAGTCGGCGCACTCGCCACATTCTATGCTTCGTTGGACGCCGCAGTTATCGATACTATCAACAGTTCCGCAGTTTTTGAGCAGACGTAAACAGAATTCTGTATCGCTTTCGGGTACGCATAAGCAGATTGAGTCGTCTCCGCATATTTGAGGGAATGCGCATGTTCCGCAATTCTCAATATGTTCTACGCCGCAATTGTTTTCTGCCTTAACCGCACCACAATTTTTCCCTTGCTTGGCGCAAAATACGGCAGCATTATCGGGGATGCAATTCGTCTGGAAGTCTAACCCGTCGGGTGGATTTACATTGGTGTCGTTTTTTCTGCCCAAATCTGACTGCGAGTTATCTGAACTGGGGTCGGAGTTGGCTTCGATGCCAGTGTCGGAAAGGTTACACGAACAAAAACAGGATATAACAATTAGAATTTTTTTCACGAGAACCTTGAGAATGCTGACGGTAAAAGATATCTTCATTGGGAGCTTCGATCAAGAATTGTCAGGAGAATAAATAGAATTTTACAGCTCATTTTTAATGGCTTTAGGAGTAGGATGCATCTGAGTCATAAAATCGAAATTGACCTCTTTGAGTTTTCAAAAAGTGGAACTTTTGATCGGCTTTAAGCGATGGCGCCCTAAATACGACCGGAAGATACAATAGGTCAGTAGGTAAGGCAGATATTCAATATCTGCTCCTTTTCGAATCTTGAAACTGCCCGATAAGAAGACTTCAAACCTGACCAGGTCTCCTCAGTTCGAGTAAATTAGAGGGATATCGGATAAAGACCTCAAAATATATTTTACCCGGATGAGCGTTATCGCTACCCAATGTGGCAGCCAAAAGAAGGTTCGTGTCTTTGGAGATCGGTTGTTAACTGTTTACCGGACCTTCTTTGGTGCGAATTGGATTGATAGTAATTGTGAATAAACCAAAAAATTATTTAATTTGTTTGGGTTTAAGTCTTAGGGGGTTACATTTTAACGAAGGAAATAAAGAAAAGGGTAATAGTGTGGGCCTTCAATTTTGGATATGCTAAATATTGACCAAAGTACTGTTTTGTCGATTACGACTGACGGTCATTCTTTGATGATAACGCCGATAACTCGGGAAGAGCGCATCAAAGCGGCAATGAATAACGCGAAAACTGACCACGCGAAAAGGTTTAAGAAACGCGCTGAATGATCCTTTTTCTAACCGTTGAGGACGTCCTTGCCATGGATACAGATCAAATCGAGAAGTTTGGTGAGTCATATGGTGTTCGGAATCAAGGTTTGTTGGAATCGGCTATCGCACAACCTGAAGCAATTTTTGGTGGGAAATTTTTGCACCAAAGTTTATTCGACCAAGCCGCGCATCCTCGATAAAAACCATCCCTTCATTGATGGAAACAAACGAAAAGGTCTGCTGTGCTCTTGTTTTCTTAGACATCAACGACCACCGAATAATTAAAAGCAATAGCCTTTATGATTTAATAATTGGAGTTGCAGTCGAAGGAATCGACAAAGTCGAAATCGCATCTATTTTGCGAGAACTCGAAGCCGACTGAAAAGGGCCCTAAATACAACCGGGAGACGCGTTCTCCTTGTAAATTAGGGCGGTGGCGTCATTGGATGTATTAACTGCGAGGAAGGCAAGTGGTCAAAATCTGGAAACTTACGCGCTTGGGAATCGTCTTCAACAGACCGCGGCGTCCCTTTAACCCGGACGGCGAGAGTCTTCGGGAATTTTTGCATATTTTTCTCGCTTATTCGTCTTAGTTGCATGTGAGGGCGGTTTGGACTACATTCCCCTATCTTCGCTGCAGAAATTTTAACGAGGACTTTATGCGACGTCATTTAATCAAAACCATGGTTTTTTCTTTGGTGCTTCTTTTCACTTCCCATGCCTTTGCGCAGGAGAGTGCCAAAGAGGTCACAAAAAAAGTGCAAGCTTTTTATAAGCAAACCAAAGACTACCACGCGACCTTCAAACAGACCTATCACGATCTCGCCGCAGGCTCGTCGAAAATATCAGGTGGAACGGTCTATTTTAAGAAGCCCGGTCGCATGCGTTGGATCTATATGAATACCAAGAATCCAAAGGCGCGTGATAAAGAGTACATCTCTGATGGTTCTAAGTTTTGGGTATACGAGCATGAGTTTAAACAGGTGTTTAAACAATGTTTAAAAGACAGCCAACTTCCCTCAAGTTTGAGTTTTTTGATGGGGCAGGGGGATTTGCTAAAGTCTTTTACCGTCAGCTTTTCCGATAAGAGCACAAAATCTGCACCTCAATTGAGATTGCTTCCCAAGAAAAAGACGTCGATGTATAAGGAAGTGAGGTTTACACTGAATCCAAAGACCTTTCAGGTCGACAAAACAGAGATCTTTGATCCCTATGGGAACAGTAACGAAATCGTTTTTTCGAATTCGAAAATCAATAAGAACCTTCCGGATTCAGGGTTTTCGTTTAAAGTGCCTAAATCAGCTCGGGTTCTAAACCCGCAGAAACAATGCCCTTAATGGAAGAAATAACGTGGCAGAGTTTATCATTACCCTTGGCGTGCTTCTTTTATCTGTCGCAATTTTAGTGTTCTCCTTGCTTAAAGAAAAAGTAGATCGTACTTAGGGTTGCGATTTGGATTTGCTTTGATAGTCTTTATTTTGAAACGATTTTAAAAGGTTCCCTTCTTGGATCCAGACATAATAATCGGGGAAGCGCTCGCCGTTGCAGTGTGTCTTCTCCTATCAGCTTTCTTTTCAGGGTCGGAAACTGCCCTTACCTCGCTTTCTCCGTCGAAGGCCAATCAACTTATTGACGAGGGTAAACCTTGGCTTAGGCTATGGTTGGATCACCCTATTGAGGTTCTAACGACGATCTTGATCGGCAATAACGTCGTCAATGTCGCCTCTTCAGCATTGGCCACCGACCTCGCTGCACGTGCGTTAGCGGGTACAGAGGCCGAACACTGGGCGATTCCCGTTGCCATCGGCGTGATGACCTTCCTTTTGCTCACCTTCGGCGAAATTACTCCTAAGGCGATCTCCAAACGCTTTCATATGCAAGTCTCCTCGGTCTCCATACGCATTCTAAAGCCGATGTATTTTGTTTGTATTCCACTCACGAAAGTATTTGTTAAAATTACCCAACTCGTGATGCGACTCTTCGGTGGTGATCCCGATGAAAAAAGCCCTTTTGTTACTTTCGAAGAGATCGAATATTTGATCGAACTGGGCGCAAGGGAAGGTCAATTTGAAGAAGGAAAAGAAAAACTTCTGATGTCCGTCGTCGATTTCCCAGACACAATTGTGCGTGAAATCATGATTCCACGAACCGATATGACCTCTCTGTCGTTGAATGCCACGATGGATGAGGTTCTAGAAGTTCTGCTCGAATGCGGACACAGTCGTCTTCCGGTTTTTGGGGAATCCTTGGACAATATTTTAGGTCTTTTCTATGCAAAAGATGTCATACAAATTGTGTCCGAAAAGAGAACCGAAAAATTCTCTCTCCAAGAACAAATTCGCGATCCCTATTTCATTCCTGAAACAAAAAAGATCGAGGACCTTCTTAAAAATTTCAGAACCAACCGCATTCACATGGCCATCGTCGTAGACGAATTTGGCGGAACAGCCGGACTGATTACCCTCGAAGACATCATCGAGGAAATCTTCGGTGAGATTCAGGATGAATATGACCGCGACGAAAAACAACTCAGTGAAGTAGGAGGAATCGTCTCCGCAGATGCGAGAACTGATATTGAAGATTTAGAATCCTTCTTTGATCTGACCTTCCCCGAAGAAAGTGATTACGAAACACTAGCCGGATTTCTTCTCAGCGAAGCGGGCGAAATTCCCGCAGTAAACGATGAAATTGTCTGGAAGGACCTTACTTTTACCATCGTTGAAGCAGACGAAAAACAAATCATCCGAGTCGAAATCGAGCGTCGACCTGCCGATTCCGAAGCGATAGAAGAGCGTGTGTAAACAGCAGGTCTAGAAAACTTCTTTGATTTGCTCTACAACCACAATCACCCACAAAGGACCTAGAATGCCAAAACGCTTTCACTCCATCGCGATTGTTTTCATTTTGATCAGTG
>JALSKP010000084.1 GCA_026988815.1 Myxococcales bacterium
GTATCACCACCACGCGGTGCTGGCGCGCCCTCCCCTCCGGTTGAGCTCACTTCGGACTTTTCTCCGCTACCTTCTTCGTCTTCATCTTTCGCAAAAGGGAAAGCTTCTAGAATTCGCCACAAACCAAAGGCCTGCTTTGTCATTCCTGTTTTCTCGTACGCGTGGTCTTCCTCCACCAAGCTCTCTAATTGACCGGCTTGAAATTCTTGGATCAACTTTAAAATTCGGTCCGAAAACTTCACGTACATGGCCTCGTTTTCGCTCATTTTTTCACGGAGAATCTTCTTCACCTCGGCGATTTTTCGAACCACTACCAACTCGAGATCTTCTACGTGTTGGGAGGGCGAAAAAACCGGCATCGATATTTGTGTTGCTAATTCTTCGGGTGAATAATTAGTAACGTCGTCTACATTTTTTCTGACCAGAACCATTGAGTTTAGGAAATCCTTTTCTTCTCTATTTTAATTCTGAAAGCGTAAAAACTGAATTCGTCCTTCGGGTTTTTAATAATCGAAGCAGTTCGCAGTAACGATTCCAAAAGAAGAATAAGTTTCATACAAGGTTGTGACAAATCATTAAAACTAAGGCTTAATTTCAAGCGTGCCTAATTTTTTTATTCTCCCCTTGAGTTTTCGACGTTTATGACTCTGGAACTTTTTAGCACAAATTTGTTTCTGAATATGTTCCCCAATCGCCTTTGCCATTAAAGGGGGAACAGCATTTCCAACCTGACGCGCTTTTGAATGAAACTTGCCAAAAAACTGAAAATCTCTAGGAAAGGTCTGCAAACAGGCGGCTTCCCTTAAGCTAATTGCTCGGTCCTGATCTGGATGCCCGAACCGCCCGTTAGAATAGCTAACGCATCGTGTTGTCATCGCGGATGCAACCCGGTTCCAACTTAGTCTTCCATAAACGTCTGAATGCCCTTTGTGACTCTTATGGCAGTTCAACCACAAACTTTCATCCCAGTTTTCTCGCCCGCCCCCCTCTAAAGTTGATTTGATTCTAAGGATATTCAAGGGTGATAACGAGGCTGCCTGGTGATCAACGTCATGAGAATCTTGTTCTCCGGCAGCGAGTGCAGGCAGATCGGAAATCCATTCTTTAACAGTTGAAAATGGTCGATCTGTTTTTGGACCATACGTGGGTTCCGGTAAGCCGGGGTCCGAATTTAGCGCCGCTAAAAGTACCAACCGTCTTCGATTCTGAGGTACGCCAAATGAACCGGCCGTAAGAATTTTTGTCGAATGCTGGTATCCTTTTTTTTCCAATAAAGATAAAAATGATGAAAACACGGGGGAGGAATTCATTTTTTGAATGCCGGGGACATTCTCAACTAAAACGAAATCTGGCGTCCAAAACGAAACGAATTTACCGAATTCCGAGAGTAAATTTTTTCTCGGGTCATCTTCAGTTATAGCTTGTTTTTGCTGAGAAAACGGCTGACAGGGAGCACATCCACAAAATAAAATTGGATCATCAAATTTTTTAATTAAAGAATAAAGCTGTTCAGGAATCACAGTTTTTATATCTGCATTTACAACGGTTGCTTCTGGAAAATTAGTTTTAAAAGTTGTGGCTGCATCTAAGTTAAAATCTAAAGCAAACGAAATGTCTAAACCTGCATTTTTTAATCCGAGACTCGTACCTCCACAACCTGAAAAAAAATCAAATACTTTAATATTCATATTACGCCTTTTTGCAAAAAGTCAGCAATTTGTTGAATAGTATCTTCGGAAATAAATTTAATCTGTTGTTTCTGAAAGTTAAATATTTCGTCCGCATTTACGTTCTGGAAATTAGTCCTTCCCAAACTTCTCTCTGTTAATTCTTCAAAACGCTTTTTTGTATCGTTTGGAAACTTTTCTTCCAGACGTGCAAGCTCTTCTAACATAGAATGCTGAGTTTTCATTCCACTCCACAAGATATCCTCAGGGATCGAAAGGGGAAAATAAAACACAAAGTCTCTTACATAATTAAGATATTGCAAATCATCTCCGGTTTTGATTTTGGCTTTACTCACGCTATCGACTAATGCTCCAAGCTCTGCTTTATTCAGACGTTCAATTTCACCTTCTTTGGGGATTTCAACATTCGGATTTTGATCACCGTCGAGTATCACGAAAAGATTTTTTCTGTTCAGCCTCGAATATGCCGGGATATCTCGGTTCCAGATGAATTCCGCGCCGCCGGGATGATTTTCGAATTTAAACCTATTAAATATTGCTTCGCCTAACGTCGCACAACAATGGCGCGCAATTTCTGATGCCAACCGATCTTCTGTCAATACACCTATCTTCTCGCGAGGTGGAATACCTAGATCGAAAAACGCTTCATCTGGCACCGTTTCTTGCTTAACCCGAATTTTTGAATCATCAAGATACAACAATTTTATAGCTTTCGACGGTAGTCCTTCAAATAAAAAATGGGAATGGGTGCTAACCACAATTTGATGCTTATTTCTCAATATTTGATCAAGAAGAAATCGTTTGAGCTCTTTCTGCGCGCCTGGATGCAACGAAGTTTCAGGTTCGTCCAAAAGAATAAGCGATTTTTTTGGGGCATTCATTATTTCGTAAACCAATCTAACAACCGAAAACTCACCAGCTCCGGCCCACGCCTCGGTATAATTAATATCGTTAAATTGCATAACTGCCGAATAGCCAAAATTCCCTGTGGCATAAAGATCGTGCTCAATTAAGCGAATTTTAGCATAACTTCGACCAAGTATTTGCGATACTTTATCAACAAGCTGTTTTTCGAAAACGATATTTTTTTTGACCTTCTCTTTCTTATAAAAAGTAAATGATTCCTTTTCATGGTCAATTATCGTTTGTAGGTTCTTCGATCGTGCACGAATGACGTCTTGTCTTTCGACTTAAAGTTGCCCTCAAATTTCCGTGATAGAAAAATTTATCAAAAGCACTAATTTGTGCTCTAAAATCTAAAAATACAACTTTTTTTTCGATGACGTTCCAACGTGTCTTCGAGCGGCCTGGGTCTCCTTCTTTCCATTCTGGCATCGTTTCCATATCATATTTTACTAAAGGACGAGACGGTTCCCAGTAATCAGGATTACTCTTCCTTTTGATTCTTGTTTTTATAAACTCCACATTCCGCTGAGTGTCCGTTTGAAAATATCTACAAACGAATGCTGGGCGTTCTAAAATGGGGTCAACCTTAGTTGAAAACCAAAAATCGCCGGTATGGTAGTTAAGGGGAGCACCGTACAAGCCCCGAAGAATGGAACTCTTATTAGTTCCGTTTTGACCAATTAAGAACGTCAGCGGAAAGTCAAAGTCAATTTCTAAACCATCTTCGAGATTTCGATACTCATAAAAACGAATATGTTGAATGTAGGGGTCCAGTATTTTTTTCGATAGAAGTGTATTAAGCTGGTCGATTACTGTCATCAGGCTATCCTAATTGTGAGGAACAAAACCGTATTACCCCAATTTTTAAGAGAAAAAGGCGGATTGGCCAGCACAAGGTCAAACTTCTGAATGGACTTTGCCGCCGCATCGCTTAGATGTTTTGGATCTAGTAATGTATCGCCGCGTTCTATAAAGGTGTCGTAAACGCCGTGTAAAAAAAGCGCCATTTTGCAGATTGCCCATGTGTTAATGTTCTTTTCTTGGCCGTACAAAGTCACGGCCGTATCTGGCAAATCATTGCGTCGCATATAGTGCACGCTTTCAAGCAGCATACCGCCGGCGCCGCAGGTGGGGTCGTAAACCGAATTACCTTTTTCGGGTTTTAAAATTTCCACCATTAACTTTACAACTTGCTTGGGCGTATAAAACTCGCCGCCCTTTTTTCCGGCGGAATCGGCGAATTGGGCGATTAAATATTCGTAAGCATCCCCCAACATTTCGGCCGGAACATCCTTATTTCCCATCGGAATATCTTCGAAATGCTGCATTAACTTTTCGATCAAATGATCGGGAAAGCGATCTTTATTGTTAAAATCGATATCTTGAAAAACGCCATGCAACGCATGGTTGACGTCCTCGATGCCGTGAAAGGCCTCGTTTAAATGCTCGCCAAAATTGGACGAATGTTGCCGAACATCGGTCCACAACATTCCTTCTGGAATCTGGATACGGTGATCGTCGTCAATGTCTTCGCCAAACTTATCGATACTTTCTTGTCTTTCTTCTGCCCAAACATCACTTAGGCGTTTGTAGAAAAGGAGCCCAAAAATATAGTGTTTAAAATCTGCGGCATCGATGGCTCCGCGGAGAATATCGGCGGCGCCCCATAGATGGCGTTCGAGTTCTGGAAGCGTGAGCTTTGACATATTTTTACAACAGGTTTCGAGGAAAGTTGGTGCGTATTTATAGAACGGGACGGGCAGGTGTGCAATGCTCTTCACCCTTTCGAAGGATAGGTTTCTAGAAGGGCATCGCATCGACGCCTCTTTTTCCGGTCGTGTATTCGCTGGCGCGCAAGGTGAATGAATCCAAGACTGCTATTCGTCCATCATCAAGGTGGGT
>JALSKP010000085.1 GCA_026988815.1 Myxococcales bacterium
GGTTTCCTCAACCAAAACGACGCTTTCTTTGAATGGAGCGGCAGATGGTTTTGAACTCCGCCTTCTTGACGCCTCAGGTACGCAATTGGCCGCGAGCGGACTCGGGCACGACGCCAAGAACCAACCAGAACTCAATTTCACGATTGCCAATTCTGGTATCTATTATGTCGAAGTATCGGCTGGCGTCGGTGCGGCAGATCTCGTGATTACCAAAGCGCCCTAAAGGCCAAGATCTTTTGAAGAAAAAACCTTCTAATATTCAAGCGCTTTTAAAACGCCAAGGGGCCTATACCAGTCGTCTGATAAAAGGTGATGTGGGGATGCTGGCTTTTCTTAAGCTTCATCAAACCGCGTCTCCAGATTTGGAATTACTATCTCTTCTTTGGGCCCAAACCGAGGCCGATCAGGACGTATTTCCAGATCGATTGCGTCGCTTTAAAACACGAATAATGCTTCTCATTTTTCTACAAGAAGTGTCAGGGATTTCGATGCCGATTTGCGCGGCAAACTATTCTGCGTTGGCAGATTTTTGCATTCAAATTGCCATTGCTTATTACGATCTAGAAGAAGGTTTTTGTGTTATTGGATTAGGGAAATTGGGCGGCGAGGAACTCAATTATGGGTCCGATATCGACATTCTCTTTGTGTCTCAACAAGATAATTTTTCGCGTTTAAAACAGGTCGAACAATGCGTGGCTTTGTTAGATGAGCCTCGTTCAGGGGGGCGTGTTTTTCGCGTTGACCTACGTCTGCGTCCCGAAGGAAGTGTGGGTCCACTGGTTCAATCGAAAGATAGGATGGTTGAGTATTATCAAAATTGGGGAAGGGAGTGGGAAAGAGGGATGCTGTTAAAAGCCCGTTGGGTCGCCGGAGATAGTAAACTTGCAGAGCAATTTGTTGAAAGCCTTAGGCCTTTCGTTTTTCGAACTGCGCTCGATTATCGTGCCATTGGCGCCTTGGAGAAAATGAAGGCTGCCATTGAAGCGCAGGCCGAATATTCCCATGTTCACGGTGCCAAAGTTGACGATCTATCTGGCCGCCAGAAAAAAACATCGCCTTTATTATCAAAACTAAATCGCAAACTCGGCAGAGCGCCAAGGAACACCAAAGCTAAAGAAAAAGCCAATCCCCGTCCTTTGCTTCAACCAAAGGCGAACCTCCTCGCCTGGGATATTAAAATTGGTAGAGGCGGCATTCGAGAGATTGAATTTTTTGTACAAGCGCTCCAATTGGTGCACGGAGGACGTTCGCCGCGACTTCGTGTTCGGGGAACCTTGGACGCCTTAAAGCGCCTTTTTGCTTCGGGCTTGTTGTCTGAAAAGGACGCCTTAACGATGGAGGATGCCTACATATTTTTTCGTGTTTTAGAACACCGGGTTCAGATGCGTGAAGGAAAACAAACCCATCGCCTTCCCGATTCTTTTATCGGCCTAGAAGCCTTGGCAGCGTCGATGGATGTCGATGTAGCGACCCTTGAGTCCGATATTTTAGAAAAAAGAAAAGAGGTCCATCTTCGTTTTGGGCGGTTGTTTTCAAAGGTCGAAAAGCATACCAAACGATCAACTGTGGACGAGGATATGCGATGGTCAGCTTTGCTTGTTGTGGGTGTTGATCGCCTTTCAAAAACGAGAACGATCGATATTCTACAATCGAAAGGATTCAAACGACCTAGGGATGCAGCATATCAATTGGCGTTGATTCAACAGAAGCGCTTTGGTCCATTTTACGAGGCCTCGGAACTTGCTGTCTATTGCCTTGCGTGTTGTGCTCAAGCGCCCGACCCGGATATGGCGATGGCGAACCTAGTTCGCTTTTTTCAGACCGTTGGTGACCGCCCAGCCTTTTACGATATGTTGGCGACCCATCCTCATGCGACGCGTTTGTTGATTCACATTTTTGGCGTTTCGCACACTTTTTCGGGTCAGTTGATTCGCGATCCGAATCTGTTTACGCGTTTGGTTAGGGTAGGTACTTTGGCCTTTCATCGTTCCTCTCTTGAGGTTCAGAAAGAGTTGGATGCGCGCTTGAAAGACAAGAGCGATCCCGATCACCGCATTGGCGTGATTCGTCGTTTTAAGCAGGAGGAAACCTTACGCATCGCCTTGCATTATATCGGCGGCGTTTCGCAGGAATCGTCTACTTTCTTACAATTGTCTGACCTCGCCGATGTTGTTGTTAATCAGCTTTTGTCGGAAGTTTACGAAGGGTTGTGCACGGAAAAACGGAGAGTGATGCCGAAGAACGAGGTGATTCAAGTCCTTCCAGACCTGTGCGATCTGCCTTTCACGATCATCGCCTCTGGTAAATGGGGCTCAAGAGAGCTGTCTTTTTCAAGCGATTTAGATTTGTTTTTTGTCTATCAAGAGGACCGCCAATTTCGAATCGGACACGATTTTTTTACGAAACTTGCCTCGCGACTTATGCGCCAATTGTCGTGGCAGAGCGCGTACGGAAGTTTGTACGAGGTCGATGCGCGTCTACGCCCTTCGGGAAATAAAGGCGCGTTGGTGGTGAGTTTGGGAGCGCTCCAATCCTACCATCGCACCAGCGATTTATGGGAACGTCAAGCCTTACTTCGAGCGCGTGCTTGTCCGACGAAGGAGGATGTATCAGGAAGAAAAAAAGAAACAGGTTGCGGTGTCGCAATATCTTTTTCAACGCTTCGTGAGGATATTCTTTCTCGCGCATATCCAAACGAGGCGAGTGAGGAGAGCGCATTTAAGGCACATTTTGTGAAGATGTTTAAGAAGATCGAGGACGTGCATTATCGTAAAGGAGATCGCAATCCGAAGTACCAACCCGGAGGAATGATTGCGGCCGAATTCTCTATTCAATATTTGCAATTTCGATGGGGAGTGGACGCGCTAAGCTTTGAGAAAAATGTAAATGCGCTTACTAAAGTTATGCCAAAGGAGATTTGCGAGGTTGTCGATTTTTCGGCATTGATAGATGACTATCATTTTTTGCGTCGGGTCGATGCTTATCTCAAAATTACAAACACGACCTCGAATGTTCTCGCCTCCGGTGAGGCATTGGTAGCCCTCTCTCGTCGGGTGAGAATTGCCAAGGTTGCAGATTTTTTAGAACGCTATGATGCCGCTATCGATCGGATTCAATCATTGTGGACATTGCTTTTTCTATGATCCGATCGAGCATCTAGGTCAAGATCTGCTCAGGAATCGAGGCAAAGATCAGAAATTTGCGAAAGGATCAGGGCAACGGGTTAACTCAAAGGTTCCGTTTACTTCGTGACCGTCCGTTGTTGCGGCGAGTGCGCCTTTGATGACATTATCATCGACGAAATCGAATCGCCATTCTCCGGTCAGTGCAACATCGTTCTGGAAGGCCTCGGGTGTTTCATAAGAAAAAGTAACATTCTTCTCAAAGGTCAGGGCTGAACCACCTACTTCGGGTTTGCGGATGAACAGAATTCGAGGCCCTTTATAATCAAAGGGGATGGAACAATCGCTAGTGTCCGACGCTGCAACGGGGAGTAGGGTGACGAAAACCGTCCCTTGTTTGTCATCCATGGTCGCAATGCCATGGACGAATGTGAAGGATTCGCCGTTGATGGTGCCTTCCAAAGGTTGTTCGATGATGCTCAGTCCGTCTTTATCATCGGCTGAATCGCCACATGAAAAGGTAAGGAGGAGGAAGGATAATAGGGTGATGGATTTCATAAACGTTCTCCGTGTTTTTAAGCTAAACGAAGAATGTCCTAAGAAATTCAAAAATACAGTAAAACATACACCTCGTTTTGGGGTCGGGCTTAGAAAAGCGGTGAGGGTCTTGTCTGAACGGCGCTCTAGCGGTATAGGGGACTTCCTAACGGAGGTCAAAATATGAGTAACGAAGACAAATATGCCCATGATAGGGATCAAGAAAAAATCGCCAAGATTCGTCGGGATCGTCAGTTAGCTGCGATCGAAAAAGATGAGAAAGAAGGTATCGCGGCGTTATTGGATTCTGACGAGGCCTTAGCCGAAGAAGCGTTGGCGTTGGGATTTGACCAAAAGACGGTCGGTATTCTCCATCTCATTCCTCTATTGGAAGTGGCTTGGCAAGATGGCATTGTGGATAGTGCCGAAAAAGAAGCGGTCCTAAATGCTGCGAATTCACGCGGTGTAGAAGTGGGATCTGAAGCCCATGAATTTCTAACTCTTCTGCTATCGAACGAGCCTTCAAAAACCTTCTTTAGAAGAACGCGCGGTGTAATCGCGCACCTTTTGCAGGATAAAGATCTTGAAAAGGAAGAAATTCTAAAGCAAATTGAATCTGTTGCGAATGCATCCGGTGGGCTCTTTGGTCTGGTTGGAAAAATAAGCGCCGGCGAGCGTGAGCTTATCGCCGATCTTAAAACTATTTTTAAGCTATAAATTATGATTGATAAAAAAATTCTTAGGTGTCCGGAATCTGGACAAGTCGTAAAATTAGCAACTAAAAAACGCATTACGGCGTTGAATAAAAAGTACCCCGATCTTGAAGACCTCGACGCG
>JALSKP010000086.1 GCA_026988815.1 Myxococcales bacterium
TTCAACAACTTAACTAGGTCAAGGCCGAAGCCAATAAACCCACAAGCTAAAACGAAGTCCCCCACCCTAACCCTCCCCCAGAGGGAGAGGGGATCAGAATCCCACCGAAAAGGATCACACTAGTTGAGATCCAATTCTTTTCCTGTGGAGACGGCAGCGAGCGGAAACCTGCTAGAACGTCGGAGTACGATCGAAGTTAGAACATCACCCTGCACATTTTGAATACTTTCCTAACAGATGAGGCAACGATTCTTGTAAAAGGGTTACGTTTCGATCGGAGGAGCATTGATGTCAGGTAAGGGATGGAGGCGTTCGAGCGGATGAATAAAACTCAATAAAATCGTCAATAATGTGTTGGCTTTTTGGGGTCTTTTTCCGAGTAGGTTTTCTTTTTCCAAAGGATCTGTGGTGAGATGAAAGAGCTTCATCCAGCCCCTTCGACGATTGTAGATAAGCTTCCACCCTTTATAAATAACCGCTTTTCCATCGTGACTATGACGACCGGTGGGTCCACGATAACGATGCATTTCTGTGAAGATGGGTCTGTTTTCTGGGTAGGGTTTGCCGTCGAGGACGGGAAGTAAATTGACGCCACTCATCCCCTCTGTTTTCCCGCCAGCCAAGGCGACTGCGGTAATGGCTCCATCGATGGTTGAGGCCGCTGCGGGAATTTTTAGGGGTGCTTTTCCGGGAACGCGTACGATAAAAGGAACGCGCGTTTCTTCGTTATAGAGTGAGGCGCCGTGGTGCTTAATCCGATGCTCGCCTCTGGCTTCTCCGTGATCAGAAATAACGATGATGGATGTGGTTTCCCATTGTCCGCGTTTTTTTAACACATCAAAGAAAGCACCAATAGCTTGGTCACATTGTTCGACAAGGAGGTCATATTTTTCCTTCTTCGCACCACTCTGGTGAGGGTCGAAAAGATGCACCCATAGAAAGGTTGGCTTGTCTTGTTGTTCGGCTTTTTCTAAGGCCTTTAACGCCAAGTTGAGGACCTTTCCACTGGTGGGAGTCTTTCTTGAAATCTTAGGGATTTGGTAGACATCAAACCCTTTTTCAAATCCGATTCCAGGAGAGAAAAAAGAACCCGCACTCGTAAAAGGGATGCCGATGGTATGGTATCCCGCGTTCTGAATACGTTGCGCTAGGGTTCCTCCCTTTGGAAATTTTGGAATCGTTGTATGTCCAAAATTCTTCCTCTTCTTTTTTCCCTTCTTAAATTTTCGAGGGTTAAGAACCTTTCCATTCCACCAATACCAGAGCTCCCAATCGATTTCGGCGCTATAACGTCCGAGCAAAAAAGACCCCATACCGATGGCAGTTCGGTTTCCCGGAGCGTACGCAGATTCGAAGCTGAGGCTTTCCTCGGCCAATGCGCTTAGTCGAGGTGTATGTTTGGAATACACCTCGTCTTTTCCAACATAATCGCCACGCAGAGTATCGATACTGAGTAAAATAATATTTTGCTTTTTAGTATCATTTTTTACATTTTCGTAACGCTGAAAAGCCAGCGCGCTGAGGTCCTTTTTTTCGTAACCCTTAGGTTTTTTTACTTTTGCCAAAGAGAGAGGAAATGCTGAACGGGTGGAGTTATCCAATCCAACGCGGAAAACGATATCGCTCTTCTTGGGTGTCAGAAGCGTCCACGAAAGGGTTCCCACCACCAGCAATGAGGCGAGGGCTCCAATAAGGTATAAGGTGGTTGCCTTGGGTTTAAGGACGCGATGCAATATCGGCGTTAAAAATGCTTGAAGCGCTCCCAGGCCGATGAAGATTAGCCAATAATGTAAATATGCATACAATCCCACGTAGAGATTTTGGTCGACCACGAGGATGAAAATTCCCAGAATGAGAGCGCCCAAGGTGGATAGTAAACTTGTCAACCATCCGATGTTGGCGCGTTTCCCCCCCGCATGTGTATAAACGATTTGAGTTGCAAAAAGAGGAATGAGCGCAACGGAGAGCAACCAAGTTCCGATGAATAAAATTAAATGCAACCACTCACCGGCTGCTTTCACAGTGCTCAGTGTCCCCGATAGGTGGTGTGTAAAAATATGTATTGCGCAAAGCCCCAAACTTGCAAAAGCCGCCCCGAAATAGAAATCCTTTGTGCCTCGATGTCGAAAGAGGAAGAAAGAAAAGAGCGCGAAGATAATTAGGAGCCCAAGAATTGCCGCCAATCCAGAGAAAAAAGACAATTGAAGGGCGAGGGTGGAGGCAAAGAGCAGGGGAGTTATCGAGAAGAGAAAGGTTAAGCCTTGTCCCGTCCTTTTGCTAAAGAAAGGTTTAAAAAATCCCGATAAGGTATCGAGGAAGAATAAGGGTAAACTGAAGAGGTAAAATGATCCGACAATATAGATGTAGGCGCTTGGGGAGAGTGCGTCGATTTCGCTTAGAAAAAGCAGCGGCACGCACATCGCGAGCGAGAGTATACGCAGACTGATTCCCGAATACATTAGTTGAGTAGGGAGGCAACATTTAGGATTTTTCGATTCAACTCTCGGCTAAGGTAGAGTTGACGAATTTTGGGATCCTCAATTCTATCATGTCTCGACATTACGATCTCCTTCGCTTGTCTGATGCAGCTTTTACGAATTTCTTCGAATTCTTCTTCGTCGGGTAAGAGGGCGACATGGTAATACAGGATTTCTTCTTTCGAGAAAATCTCCGAGGTTTCGATAAGTTTGTAGGCTTTCTGCGAAAATTCGATGGCTTTTTGCCGATTTCCGCGCGCCTTATACGCGCGTGCCATAAGCATCGCCCCATAACAAATACCCCACTTTATATCAGCTTGTTCGGCACGTTCACAACCGTCTTCGGCTTGGATAAAAGCGATTCTTGCCGCGTCGGGGGTTCCGGATTGGAGCTGAAGTTGGGCCAGTAAAAAAGTGGCGTGGACGCTGAGGTAAACATTGGGAATCGAGTCCGCTATTCGCAGACCTTCGTGGAGCGCCATCTCCGCTTTTTTAAGCTCATTTTTTTCAAGGTAAATTTGCCCAACTGAAATGAGTCCATCGGCAAGCTGATGGTTTGCCGATGTTCGCCGGGCTAAATATATCCCACGACGGAGTACGCGAATCGCTTTTTCTAATTCACCTTGTAAGAAATGGGCGTGTCCGATGTTGGCTAAAATTCTGGACTCCTCTCGTCGGTATCCAAGCCTACGCACTTGTTCGAGCGCGAGTTCGTAGCGTTCAAGCGCCTTTCCAAAATCGCCGAGATAGGCGTAGGTCAACCCGATATTGTGACCAAATTTTCTCGATAAACTCAGACTCTTTGCGCGCTCTGCATACACTTGCCCTTTTTCATAGGCGAGGAGGGCTTTCTGAAAACCTCCCGTTTGGGTTTGCGAAATACCGATGAGATTGTATGCCTCGGCTAAGGTTTCAAAGGAAGATTTGTCTTCGTTCTCTCCAATTTCTGTGATGATATCGTCCACGATTTGCACACAAAGATTTGAGTTTCCTTCGGTGATATGGATATCGGCGATGAGTAAGCTTGCTTTGCATTTTAAATGGAAGTGGTTGGACGCCTCCGCGAGTTCAAAGGCTTGCTTCGAAAAAGTACGCGCTTTTTTGAGGTCCGTGTGATCAAAATAGAATCGCCCCTGAAATAAAATCGTTTCGATTTGCCCTTCTAGATTCTCTTTTCGACTGGCCTCGGAAAGGAGTACGAGCGCCTCTTCACATTCAGCTTTTCTTCCTAACACTGCCAGCGCGTCAGCACGCGTTCTCAAGGTCTCGAAATGATGGGGAGATTGTTCATCGATACGCTCTAATATTTTATCACAAAGGCGTAGCGATTCAGCGGCCCCAGAATTTTCGAACGCATCTTTTGCTGCTTCGGCGTAAAAAACGACGGCTTGTTTGTCGTCTCCCGCGGCTTCATAATGGCTTGCGATCAACGCGTTGTATTTTGAATTCTTTGATTCTGATTTGGCCAAGTAGGCGGCCAAGGTGTGATGAAGGAGCGCCGCTTCTTCGGGGATCACACCCGAGGCGGCGACATTTTTTGTGAGCGCGTTGCAGAAGTGATATTGGCGTTCCTCTTCTGGGGTTTGTTCAGGATTAAATGTTTCTCGCGTCATGTTAATTGGGGTATCGCTCCGGACGAGAAGATTCATGGTGACCAAAGATTCTATTTCTTCCACCGGGGCGTCAGGCAAAACAAGGACGAGGTCGGCCAAAGAAAAGGGACTCCAAAGAAAGGCTACTTTTTGAAGTACGCTCTTTAGGTGAAGCGGTAAACGATCGATACGAGCATTTATGAGTCCCTCGACGCTTGAAGGTAACCAATGTGGCGAGTCCTGGTCGATTTTTATTTGCCGCCGCTGGGCGGTATCTTTGAGCATGCCGCGGTCGCGTAAAAGCTCGACCACTTCTTTGATGTAGAGCGGATTATTTCCCGACCGTTTAAGAATTTCTCGCGAAAGAAAATCATCGCTAATGCGATAAAAACGGAGCAAGTCATCGACCAAGGATTTCGCGTTTG
>JALSKP010000087.1 GCA_026988815.1 Myxococcales bacterium
TCGTCCCTTTGCGATTTCGAACATAAGCGATTTTCGATCCATCGGGAGATATCGATGGCTCGCGCGCACGTTCTCCTTCGGTCAACCTGTGCACCCTTCCCGTCTTGGAATCCCATCTAAAAATATCGCGATAACGGTAGATACTATTATAGGTCATCGTTTGGGTATAATAGAGGTTGCGACCACTTGGGTCCCAGTCGTATCCTGGACTCGGTTGGCGTAATGTGAAGAGATGTTTTAAACTTCCATCGTCTTGAATTTCGACAATTTCTGCTGAGGATTCGAAATCGTATTTTTGAAAAGTGAGTTTATCACCTCGTCTTTTCAAACTTCTAGAATTCCCACCTTCGTTTGTTAGTTTACTATATTTCGTTCGACCACTCGCTATCACACGCATGCGTTTGGCCATCGCATCACCTAAAAGTGAGGCGTTCCATTCCTCCCACATCTGCGTGAAGGTATCGTCCACGAGCTCTTTGGAAACCGAGTTCATCGACCAGGGAATGATCCTATAACCAAAAGCGCGGTGGAATTGGGCCGCAAAATCCTCGCCGTGTTTTTCAAAAACGAAGGCTAAAAAGGAGCTACCGTAAAGATATGCAACGCTTCCACTAGGCCAGGCAACGGGCGCATTCGAAGTCGCACCGAGATCGAATAAGGACCCATCGAGAGCCGAAGTTCGAAGAAACATTTGAAAAAGAGAACTGTCCAAACGTCCGCCTTTGGTTCGTCTAGATTCGTAATAGGTCGCCAAACCTTCGGTATACCAACGGGGCAGGAATTGATTTGGGGACCATTGTTTTCCGATAACCTTATTGAACTGCGCCGGTAGCCCGACGATGGTATCCAGATGAAGAATATGAACGTATTCGTGGAAGACGAGTATTCTCAGCCAATCGTCATAGAAACCTAGAACCGATTCTGATTCCGGCGCCATACCAAAAATATTGATATGTGATCGACCAAAGACCGTTGCAGATCCGTTGGCCGAATCGCCCTTATCATCAATAACAATATGGGTCCTTGAAACGGGTTCCCAATCCAAAAGTGGCGACAAAATAGTGTGGGCTTCTTCGGCAACAACGGCGACTTTAAAGGCGAGCTCTTCAACCCCCTTGTAGTAATGAACAAAAAAATGGGGGGTGGTGATCGTTCGATACTCAAGCGAAGCATCATCGGTAGCGTTGGCGTCTGGCTCACCTAAAATAGTAAAGATACATAGGAAAAATGCGAAAAGGACGAAACGAGCTTCCCTTCGATCTGCAAGATCTTTTTTCAAAACCGTTTACGAAGAGAAGAGACACCGGTGAGCATAAAAACATATCCAGCGATAAGCGGAACCAGGACGCCGCCAATTCCGAAGAAGAGGTACTTCATCGAAATCTTGTAGGATTCTCCGTCGGCGGCTTGTCCCAGATTGAGCGTCAAACGAAAGGTAAAAACGATCATGACGAGAATGACCAACATCCCAAGAATCATATAGATCACGGCACCAAAGCTGGATGCAATCTTAGCAGAATTGGCGTTATGGAACTGCGGATAAATCGCCCCTATACCGACGGCCATTCCTCCCGTTCCAATTGAGATAATGAGAACGATGAAACTCGCAATGAGGCATAGGACCATATTTTGATAGACGAGCAGATTTGAGGCCCAAATAAGAAGCTGTCCGACAATCACTGTCGGCAAGATGCCGCCAAGCAGTTTACCAAAAAGAAAACTACGTAGGGTGACCGGGGCTTGCATGATCAACCAAAAGGATCGCCCCTCTAAAGAAACGGCAGGGAACAGAAAACGTCCGCCTAGGGCGACGACCACAAAACCGCACGCAACAAGGTTAAAGAAGTAGAGTCCCGCGTCGCCGAAAAGACGTTCGTCGGCCGCTATTTCAAAATATTTATAGTTCACCAGGTAGATAACAAGAATCGCGATGACGATAAGAAGTTGTGACCACTGGCTTGGATCACGCACAAAAATCGCCCGATCTTTTCGAATAAGTTGTCGCAAATTCGAAACTACTTTTGTTTCTTCGGAAAGCACCTTGAGGCGGTTATCAAGCGAGGCCTGACGGGTGGTTTTTCTTTTCAACATCCAATCGCTAACCTGAGTAACGGCGCTCATTCCATGCCGGCCCTCTTGGGCTTTGGAATACCCTCTAGAATAATAAGGACGGTGTAGCCAGACCGCGATGATGTAAAGGGAAAGAGGCGTCAGAAAGAGTAAACCCATTGCATTATAATTGGGTTTGAGATCGTTCCACATCAGGGGCGTCACGATTTTAACGCACCAATCATTGGGCAACCAAATACTCGTTGGTGCACTCAGTAGAGAAATCATCTCGCCGACGGATTCAAAACTATCGGGGTTAAGGAGTTGCTCGGGGCGCATCGCCCGAATCACAATAAATAGTATTGCAAAGGAGGCAATACCGAGAACCACGAAAGCATTTTTGGCTCGATCTGCGGCGAGGATATTTGTTAAACCGAGCGAGAGCATGGCCGCGACGGCGGTCGGAATTGCAACGAAGGGAAAGAGAATTCCGATCAGGGAAAGATAGTAAAACCAAGGGGCATGTACCGCGTTTCCGATACCGAAAAAGATGGGTACGCCAAAAACAAAAAGGACCCAGGAGCTTTGACCCAAGGCCTCAAGAAAACGCGCCGTAAACAATTTATCTTTGGGTATGGGTTGAACCGTTAGAAATTCGAGTTCGTCAGCAAGATAGAAAGTACTAAAGGTCGTTACTATATTTGAAAACGAAAGCAGGCCTAGAAAAACAAGAAAAGTAATCGAGATCAGTTTTTGAATCAGCAATTCGCCAACGGGCTCGATCAGCAAGGCTTGGCTTGCCAACCATCGTGACCAATAAAAAAGCTGATACCAAAAGAAGGCACTTAGAACCAGAAAGGCAGGGATGCGGTGTCGTCCTCCCTGACCGGAACGAAAGCTTCCGCGAAGGGCTTGAAGTTTTACGAAGAGGAGACGCCAGACCATATCTACTCTCCTGACCAGGAGTTGGGCTCGCTTTTAGCTGCTCCCCCGAAACGATTTGCCACAGCCTCGTCTCGCTCTTGTTTGGATTCGGAGGTGATTTTGAGGAAGACTTGTTCCAAAGATCCTTCGTCTTGGCCAGAACTTAAACGAAGCTCATTTAAATTTCCTTGAGCGACAATCTTTCCATGGTTGACGATCGCAATCTCATCACAGACCTCTTCGGCGACTTCCAATGTGTGTGTGGACAAGAGAATGGTCATACCTTCCTCCTGGGTGAGAGTGCGAAAGAGTTCTTTGACGAGGTGATGGCCTTTGGGATCCAGTCCTACCATCGGTTCGTCGACGACGAGCAGCTTGGGCTGAGGGAGAAGCGCGCCAGCAAAGACCACCCGTTGTTTCATGCCATGGGAAAAACTTTCAATCAATCCGTCGGCCCATTCGGATAACTCGAAGAGTTCCAATAGTTCACGAATGCGCGACGCCGCGAGCTTACCCGACATATGGTAGAGGCCGCCGATAAAACGAAGGTACTCAAAGGCGGTAAGTTTATCGTAAACGTAGGGACGGTCGGGAATGAATCCGGTAATTGATTTCGTATAGGTCGGATCTTTTGCGGTATCAACGCCGTCAATCGTAATCGTTCCCGAGGTCGGGTGGAGGAGGCCCGTTATCATCTTTAGCGTTGTTGTTTTGCCGGCACCGTTGGGTCCAAGAACGCCAAACACTTTTCCGGGTGGGACCTCAAGATTCATTTCGTCAACGGCGGTAAACTTACCGTATTCCTTTCTTAATTTTTTTAAGGAAACGATACTCTCGATATTTTTTTCAGTCATTCTAATATTCCGGGACTAATTGAAATCGGCAGTCTGGCCGGATTTTGAAGAGTGATAAGGCTGTATTTTCACACGCCCAAGGAGATCTAAAAAGCGCGGAGATTCGGGATCGTTAGAAGAAAAAAAGCGGATCGTATTCGTTGTAACTTTTCCATCTTTTTCAGTGGCATCGACCTCGTAAAAGCGTTGACCCTCCCAAAACTCGACCCATTGATGGGCGACGAATTTACCATCTTTATCCGCTTTTACGCCGTACACAAAACGAGAAGGTAGACCGGATCGTCTTAACGCAGCAAGAGTTACGATTGAGAATTCGGTACAATCTCCTTCTCCGCGAGCATAAATCGCGCTGGCGGGAAGAGGGGTTTTGACGGGAACTATCTTCATCTTTTCGCTAACTTGCTTAACAATATGGAGTGCGATGGGAAGAACATTTTTATCGCTCGATATTGCTGCGAAATTGAATACCTCATGTTGGTAATCGATTCTTGGCGTCGCCTTTAGAGCTTCTTCCTCCTCTTCGGAAGAAATATTTTTTATGGATTCCATCGAGTTCGTGTCAACGATAGCTCCCTCGTCGGTCCATCGGATCAATTTCTGAGAAAAGCTAGATAGGGGAAGATTTTCAGATTCTTGAATCCCTGAAATCACATAACTGGATTCGCCTGACGCGCCAAAGAAGGCTTGTCCGAGTTCTAATTCTACACCTTCTCGATCTCCTTTTTTTGCAACGCGCATCGCACGTGCACGGGATCGACCAAAACTTGGGGCGACGCGGCTGGCGACGATTTGAAAAGGAAACTCTTGAATGAGCACGCCGCCTTCTTTGTCGACGTAAACATCCAAGGCATTACCGGCAATTTTTTGAATGAAATGGCGGGCGGGTATTTTTTCGCCGTAGAGATCGACATCTTTGAATTCGACAAACTCAAAAACCATTTCGCTCATTCCCAAGGAAAGTGCATCAAAGAATTTCTCTTTGTAGATCGATCCAGGTTTCAAATCTTTCAATGTTGCAAGGGTGCGATAGACATGGGTTGACAATTTGGGCGCTTTTTTGAGTTGAATGGTACGATTCATCTCCTGCATGCTACTTGTTATTTTTACCTCGCTTCCCTCTACTTCAGCCTCCAAAGAAATTTCCTTGGGTCCGACTTTGGTGATCGTTCGCACATTGCGGATAATACCATTTTTACTCATCGTACTCTTAATATCACTTTTCACGGATCCGATCGGATTCATATTGATAAAAAGGGTGTATTCGAAGAGCCAGTCTTGATCTAGATCGGTACGGGTCTCGTGGATGTAGCCGATTTCCTTGTTACCGCGAACGAGGAGCATCCACGATTCGCCCTCTTCAAGCGCGATTTCAGCGAGCTTGCCATCTGCAGACACAAGATGCTTAGGACGGTATTCTTGCCACCCAATATTAGCGATGAGAACCAACCAGACTATTAGAATTGAACCACCGACGACATCAAAGAATCTCAACTATTTTCTCCACTTCATTCGCTTTGCGCACACCTGAAACAAGTGTATCGTAGCGAAGAAGAAAGATTGTTAAAAGGACGATCGTGATTATCAAAGGGTAGAATTTAGAAGATGTCAGAAAGCAAATCGACACAATTTCAATTCAAATTTGCGGGCGTAGAAATCGAGATAAAAGGCGAGCCTGGTTTCGTGAATCGAATGTATAGAACTATTCTCGCCGATGTTGAACGTGCCCGAACCTTCGAGGATTTTCATCTCTCCGAAGTAGCTGATGACGACTCTTTGAGTAAAAAGATCATTTGGATCCATCGATGTAGCGAAATGATGAATAAGATCTACATGTCGACCTTAAGAGAATTGAAGCAAAACAAAACCCTTCAAATGTTAGACTTACAAGGGGTTGGGGTTATCTACTGTGATCCCAAGGCGCTGGGAGCCGTCCTTAAAAACCATGAAGAAGGGCAAACCCTGTGGGCGGAGCTCACCACCCAAGGAAAACTTAAAATAGCCAAATCGACCGGGGAAAAGCAGTGAGACTCTTCGATACGCACGCACATTTGGACTTCCCTTTTCTCAGGGACCAAATTGAAGACGTATTAGCGCGCGCGAAAGAAAAAGGTGTTGAAAAGATCGTGACCATCGGTGCTAGCCGAGGTCTTCAGTCCAATATCGATGCGATTGCGATCGCCGAAGAATTTGAAAATGTTTGGTGTTCCATCGGCCTTCACCCTCACGACGCTGGAAAATGCGATATGGAGGTTTACGAGGAAATCGAAAAACGTTTTTCAAAACACGAGAAAGTCGTCGCGATTGGAGAGACCGGATTAGATTATTTTTACGATCATGCGCCAAAAGAAGAACAAAAATTTTACTTTAGAAAGTACCTTCAGCTGTCTAAAACACTCGATAAGCCGATCATCATTCATGCCAGAGATGCCGACGAAGATACGATTACCATCCTCAAGGAGGAAGGTGTTAGGAAAGGGATCTTGCATTGTTTTACGGGATCAAAATGGATGGCAGAAGAACTCTTTAAGCCTGAACTCGATTTCTACCTCTCCTTCTCCGGTATTGTTACTTTCAAAAATGCGAAGGACCTTCTCGACATTGCCTGCGGTGTTCCCATTGACAGAATTTTGGTTGAAACCGATTCCCCCTATCTGGCACCCACTCCTCACCGCGGAAAGAAAAATGAACCGGCTTTTGTCTATCATACCGCCGCGGCTATCGCGGCAGGAAAAGGAATGGACCTCGACACATTTAGTAATCATGCTTACGAAAATGCGCACCGTGTTTTTGGGCTTGAGCTTTAGTGGAACCCTTCAGCATTATTCTCATCGTTCTTTCACTTCTTTCCGGCAGCGCGATTAGTGCACGCGCCTTAGGGCGTTATCGAAAGAAAAAGAAGCAACTTTTCCGTGCATCTTTGGTCGAACACGCTGTCAATATTAGGGGAGAGGACCTCACGATTTTTGCCCTCTTTTGGGATTTGGGCGTAAGCGATTATGCGTTAGAAATCATGGCCGCCCAGCGCGTTCTACCGCGAGATATCTCTGAACTTCCCGCGGCTTTAGAGCAGTTCGAACATCTGGTTCTCAACTACGAATCCTACGGGGCATTCTCTCGGGATATGTTGGATGCGATTCAAGAATTTTACGATCTACACAAACAAGCCGGACCGAGACGACATGTTCCAGCCTTGAAAAGCACCGATCGTAAATCGATAAAAATCGCCGCAATTGGAAGTACGCAGACAAGCCCGTCAAAAAACGAGCTCATTCCCTACCATAATCCTATCCTAGATTTAGATCGCGATATTGACGGACGTGTGGCTGCAAGGTCGGACGATATTCCCCTACTCGCCTTCGGCAGTGATGGAGACGTTATCGACATTGATGAAGTCGGTGTCGTCAGCGCGTTGGATTTTTTAGAGGGACTTTTTTATGGCTCCTTTAAATCGAAAATTGATAAATGGTTTAAGCTACGTCAGTTACGGCGACTCAAAACCGAACTCGATCAAGAGCTCATTGATTTCCATCAATATTTCGTTAACCAAACACGATGTGTACCGCATTTTGTAGACCATATTTATGATATGGCAACGCGCTGGGAGAAAGAAAAGCAGCGTATTGAAGCGCTTCGAATCAAGCGACCGTGGATGAATAAACCGTGGTCTAAGGTTGCCGATTTGCTCGTCGATCATGCACTTGAAAAAGCGACAAAGCTCCAGACCCTCGCCAGGGATAACATCGATTTTACTCTGGGCAGAATCGCCGCCCAAGCTAGAATGGGAAACCCTTCGCTGGCCGGATATTTGGTTTATTTAAATCAACACGCGTTTTTCGCCGGACGTTCGCCGGGATACGGTGAGGGCGTAAGAAAAATTGAAAGAGCAGCATATCGCGTTCAACAGGAAATCGTTTCTTTAAAACGACAAGGAGTTATTTGATGAAAGATAAAATGGTCGCCATGGTTAAAAGGATCCAAGACGAGATTTGTGAGGCGATAGAAGCGCGGGAAAGAGTGCCCTTTCACGAGGATAAATGGAAACGCGAGGGGGGCGGGGGTGGACGAACGCGTGTGATTCAGGGCGGATCTATTTTCGAAAAAGCTGGCGTTAACGTTAGCCAAGTGTATGGAACGCTCTCCCCAGAAGCGGCGAGTGAAATGGGCGGCGGACACGATTCGAGTGATCTATCCTTCTTCGCCACAGGCGTGAGCCTGGTCATGCATCCCAACAATCCTTTCGTTCCGACGGTTCACGCCAACTTTCGTTATTTCGAACGTGGCGATGGATCGAGCTGGTGGTTTGGAGGCGGTGCAGACCTCACACCGAGCTATCTTTTTGAAGAAGATGCAACTCATTTTCATCAAACCTTCAAAAACGCATGTGACCTTCACGACGCCGCGTATTATCCGAAGTTCAAAAAGTGGTGTGATGAGTATTTTTATATTAAGCACCGTGGCGAATCGCGCGGTGTGGGCGGCATCTTTTTTGACAACCATAAAGCGCCAGATGCCGAGCGTGCGTTTTCTTTTACGAAAGATTGCGCAGATGCTTTTCTTCCTTCCTATCTTCCAATTTTGGATCGCCGTTTGGGATCCGAGTTTACAAGTGCACAAAAGGACTGGCAGCAGATCAGACGTGGACGCTATGTGGAGTTCAACCTGGTTTATGATCGGGGAACAAAGTTTGGGCTCAATACCCAAGGTAGAATCGAGTCGATATTGATGTCGCTCCCCTTGACCTCGCGATGGGAGTACTGCCATGAAACCGAAAAAGGTTCTGCTGAAGAGGCCCTTGTCGACGTTTTGAAAAATCCGCGCGAGTGGGCGCCCTAGCTAACTTGGTAAACCAAACTACCAATCTTTAAAGTTTCTATTCTTTTTCTTGTCTGATTTTTTCTTCTTATTTTTTAAACGACGTTCTTTAGCCCGCCTCGAAGGTTTGGTTTTTTTTCGTCTTTTTGGAACCTTCAACGCCGCGAGAAGAAGTCTGCAAAAGCGTTCTTGAACATCACTCTTGTTTCGTTTTTGACTACGGTTGGCGTCCGAGGATAGTTTTATAATCCCCTCATCGGTGAGGTAGGTTGATAATTTTTTCCGAACTCGGCTTTTTTGAATCGGTCCTAAAAGTTCTGTATTTTCCAGATCCCATTTTAGCGTGACGCGCGTCTCAGATTTATTGGCGTGTTGGCCGCCGGGTCCGCTTGAGCGGCTCGTCACATAAGTCAATTCCGAACTGGGAATCGTTAAATTTTTCCTAATTTCTAAATCCATGGCGCGATGATGCAACTTTCTTCTACAATTTGCAAACGTGGGATTTCATCGTAGTGTGATCATTTTCGGCGGGTTGAATGAAAAGAGGTTTCTTCTTTGGAGTGAAGAGAAGTCCCCCTCTGCCTCTGGGAGAGGGCGCCCTGAGGATGTGTGTTAGCACTTCCGAGGAAGTACTCTTGGGGTGCTAGTCATTTGTGCAGCTCTGCTGTAGAGGGTCGTCAACGAAAGCAAGTTCTCTCAAAATCCCGCTGTTCTGGATCACACTAATTTCATCGGGTATTTTACCCGAGCGGAGCTTAAACCCTGACTCAGGGATGGATATTCTGTTGGCTATCCTCGAAAGTCATTTGGAAGGATAATGTCAGTTGGGTTTCGTCGCCTTGCTCCATCAACGCCAACCTACCGCCTCATAAACTTTTCGCCTTTATTTACGGGTAAAAAAAAACTCCGCAATGCGGAGTGTAGAAAAAGAAAAGAGAGTCTACATTCGGGCTTCTTTTAAGCGCTCGATAAGATCAGCTTTTTTCCCACTAATCTTAAGGCCCTTTTCCTTGCACAAAGCTTTAAGGTCGGCGGCTTTCATAGAATCAAGATCGACGCTTTCTGAAAGCGCTTCTTTCTTAGATTCGCTCTTCTTAGGCTCGTCGGCTTTCTTCGCTTTTTCAGCCTTTGGGGCTGCTTTCTTCTTAGGCTTTTTCTTGGTGACTTTCTTCTCTTCCGGGTCAGGCCATTTCACTTCTTTCAAAGTAGCCTCGCCCAAAAGATGATTGAGTGTTTTCTCAAGCAAGGCTGAAACGGCCATGCCTTGTTGGCGATTTGGATCTTGCTGAATGTACTGTGCAAACTGCTGCGGCGTAACGCCGGCGTGACGCGCTTGGTGAACGTAATATTTTTGGATGTCTTCGTTCTCGAGTTTGAGTCCTTCTTTGTCGGCAATGGCGAGCAAAAGAAACTCTGCTCGGAGACGTTCAACACTTTCTTCTCGAATGTCTTCCTGGAAAGTATCAAAATCAAAGTCGGTAAAATCCTGACCTTGTTGTTGCATTTGTTGGAAGCGATTTTGAACGCCGTGTTGAACCTGCTGCTCTAAAAATTTAGGCGGAAGTTCAAATTGATTTTGCTCAAGCAATTTATCCATCAAATCATCTTGTGCGATATGAGCTGCCGAATGTTCCTTTTGCTCAGCCAAGGATTCTTCAATTTTCGTTTTCAGTTCCGTAAGGGTTTTTACTTCGGCTCCCGTTTCGGCTGCGAAATCGTCATTGAGTTCGGGAAGAACGCGTTTCTTAACGGCGCTAATGGTTAATTCCAAATCGAATGTTTCTGCATCGATTTCGACAGGGAAATCTTCAGTTGCGTCAATTTTTGCAACGACGGTTGTCTCGAATTTTGCGCCCTTGAGCGCTTTATTGATGCCCTTGGAGGTTCGTTCGTCACCGATGATAACTTGGGCATCTTTGCCATTGAAATCTTTAAGTGCTTCGTCGTCGTCGACGGCCTTAAAGTCGAAGGTTACAACGTCGCCTTCTTCAATTTTCGATCGTGTTTCGATGGGCTCAAGAACGGCCATCTGATCCCTGAGCAACTCAATTTGGGTATCGATGTCTTTATCGCTGACTTCTACTTTCGGCTTACCGACTTCCATTCCAAGGTATCCTACGGGATCCAAAGCGGGGCGAAGTTCAAAGTGAAAATCGAACACGAGCTCGCTTCCTGCGACACCAAAAGAGGTCACATTGGGGCGATCGATGAAGATAACATTTTCGGCATCTTGAACAATTTCGTCCACATATTTTCTAACGAGGTTTTCAACGACATCCTGCTGAACGGCGTTACCGTATTGCTTTCTCATGACGTTAATTGGAATCTTGCCTTTGCGAAAACCGCGTACTTTTACACGCTTAGATAATTTTCTAAGTTCGCGAACGACAGTTTTTTCAAATTCGTCGTTTGGAATATTTACGTTTGCAAAACGTGAGAGAGCATCGGTTTCTTGAACTTGATAGGGCATGACTTCGCCTGAGGTTTCAGAGGAGTAATTAGAAAAAAGTACGAGAGGGGGGAGTCGAACCCCCACGAGTTGCCCCACTGGAACCTAAATCCAGCGCGTCTACCAGTTCCGCCACTCTCGCATATCGCATAGCTGCTGCAAAACACCAACTTAACGAATAGTGCACCCTGTAGGATTCGAACCTACGACCTACGGATTCGAAGTCCGGTGCTCTATCCAGCTGAGCTAAGGATGCGTTTTACGATGTTTCCATCGAAAGGGTGGCTGACGGGATTTGAACCCGCGACCCCCGGTACCACAAACCGGTGTTCTAACCAGCTGAACTACAGCCACCATATATGTCATCGCGTTACCTAACACGAAGGCGGCGGAAATTATTCTCCAAACTAGAAAATGTCAAGCTAACAAATAAAATTGAAGTTATTTCTTTGCGATCTTCGTGACTTTTTTGGGAAATTGAAACGCCGTGTTCGCTTAAAACGCGGTTAATTCACAAGAAGCACGTTTCGATGGGTATTTCTCATCACCTTATGGGATACCGAACCCACTCTTCCTGAATGACGGGAAACGCCTAAAACGATAAGATCGCAATCGTTTTTATCCGCATATTCGATGATCGTCTCGGCAGGCTCTCCAACAAGGATCTTTTTTCCTTTCAGCTTTGGGCTGAGTTTATCGTAGGTACCAAATTTGAGGCCCTGATTTTGTGAGGTTCTTTCGAACATCGCCTCAATGCGAGATCGACATTTACCGATCAATTTTTTTCTATTCAAACCCGTGTTCAACTGGAGCAATTCTCTGACGTCGTCGTTCCCGTCCGGAATCACAACCAGGGTTTCCATTTCCGCATTGATCTGACAAGCGAGTTGGGCTGCAAAGTTTAAAATATGTGCGCTTGATTCTGAAAGATCGATGGCGACCAAGATCTTTTTTATTTGATTTTTATCGCGAACCAAAAGGGTGGGTTTAATAGGTAAGCCGACGACTTTTTCCGCATAAGCACCGATTCTTCCTTTTTCTTGCTCGCGATCGTCGCCGAGGATGACAAGATCTGCGGGGGAGGATTGGAGGCGAGAGGCGGTGGATTCCTTGTCCAAAAAATTAAGGTGGAGGGTGTTCTGTTTTTTTAACTTAAATTTTTCTTCGTAGTACAGACGTGCTTTCGACAAGATTTGGTAGTCAATTTCGTCGCGATCTTCGCCTAGTCCTGCATAAGGGAAAAGGATATCGTTGACGAAAGTGGGCCAACGTTGGACTTCGTGGAAGAGTTCAAGGGTCTGTGCTCCCAAATTTTTTGCAAGCGAGAACGCAGCAAGAGAAGCAGATCCATCATTAATGGGGATGAGTATGGACTCAATATTTTTTGTCATTCTTTACCTCAAACATCGAGGCAAAGCGTCAAATGCGAAAAGAATTATCCGAGATTATCAAAGGTGTCCGGTTTCCCGTCTCCTGTTGTATCCCATCCCGTTCGAACGGGTCGGGAGGACTCGTAGTATTCCCAGATATCCACGTCACCATCACCATCTTCATCTCGTTCGATGAGAAGAAGTTTGCCTTTGGTGTCATAGAATTTTACGATCGTGAACAACCCGGAAAAGTCAGTCGATAGCTCTTTTCTGGTCATCACGCCTTTGCTGTAAAAAATCACGAGATCGACGCGTTGATCCAAATCGAGATCCATTTCCTCTTCTACGATACTTCCGCTTTCGTCTGGATATTGCCAGAGGTCCACTTTTCCATCGAAGTTGAGATCTCTTTCAATTCTTTTTTTCCCGTTTTTGGAAAGAATCCACTGGTCGGGCTTATCATCTTGATTAAGGTCAAAGGTGGTCACGGACCATCCGGATCGGGAGGCATTTTCATTCCTAGCCCGCTCCTTTCCTTGACCTCCAAGAGGTAATTTGCCTTCTTCTTTCTGGGTCTCAGCCCCACAACCAAGAAGTATAAAAGATAAAAATGTTAGAATCGATACAATTTTCATTTTGTGCCATTTGACGTTTTGCTTTCGTCTTTAAGAAGTGAATAGCAAACTTTCAAGTTCTCCGCTAGCGAAGGTTTAATCTAGCCGAATCTAAAGTTAAGGCCAAGGCAGGTTTAAAGATAGTATTTCTGGCGGGACCTAATTCTGCGACTGGAAAAGTGCGTCGGCGATCCGAAATCAAGATGCATTTTTATCGAGAAGGGGGTCCAAATCAGAATGCGGGTTTGTCGAACAAACCTATAAACATTTGAATTTTATATCATTTTAAGACATGCTTAGGCGCGTTTTTTGGCAACTTTTTGTACCTCTTCAAGATCGGCTTGTGATCCGCGAGATGATCCAGTAGATCAGCGCACCACTTAAAAAACCCTATTCCGTTAAAAAGAAAGGGTACAAAAGAAAGGACTGAGATGGCAGCTGCAGTTGAGAAAAAAATTGAAAAACAAGAGGAAAGTCAGGGTTCTATTTATCTTCCCATCTCACTTCCCGACTATGAAGGACCGCTCGAACTTCTACTCGACCTGATCCGAAAACATGAAATAGATATCATGGATATCCCGATTTCTTTGATTACGGCCGAATACCTGAGACACATTGAAGCGATGGAAAAACTCGATATTGAGTTGAGCGCGGAATGGTTAGAAATGGCCTCCATGCTGGTTCTTATCAAATCAAAAATGCTTCTTCCAAAAATTGTTGAAGTTGTCGAAGACGAAGATGGGCCTGATCCGCGCGCGGAACTGGTCGCAAGAATTCTTGAATATCAAAAATATAAACAAGCCGCCGAGGCCCTGGACGAACGCCCCGTCCTTGATCGAGATGTTTTCAATCACGCCTCTAAGGTGTCCTTTTTTAAAGAACTTGTTGGACCTCCGGATCTTAAAAAAGCATCTGTGACTGACCTTATGTCAGCTATCCAACGCATTATCTCGCGATCCAAAAAACGTGGTGAGTGGGTATTGGATATGAGCTCTCAAAAATTATCTCTTCGAAGTGTCATGCTTGATGTGACAACGATTCTCAATAAAAAACCCAAGGTTACCTTTGAAGAATTGTTCTCCGCCTTCGAAATCACACGAGAAAGAGTGATCACAACATTTTTAGCTTTGCTCGAACTCACGAAAATGAAAATCATTAAAATCATGCAAACCCAACTCGAAAGCGAGCCCACCTTATATGTAGAACGCGCTATTGCCGATGCTGCTGAATTTGAACTCGAACTCGATTTCGGTGCGGTTTAATTCATGTCCAACGAAGTAAAAGACGATCCACAAACGAGCGATTCCCCAAACACCGACACGAGCGTAGAAGAGTCCGAGGCAAGCACGCCGGAAATTCCTTCTAACTCGGCGAACGAGAATAAAAGCCTCGATCCGTTGAATCAACCTGAAACGGGTGATGCAGACGATCGTTCAACGGATGAGATTAAAAAAGAAGACGACATCGAAGAAGATGTGGAATTGTGGGATGATCTCACAACCAAATCCGCCATCGAGGCGCTCTTATTTGTCGCCGACGATCCCCTGACCAAATTAGAACTTTCAAAATTGGTTGTGTACGCCGACAAGGCAACGATCAATCGCGCGCTAACCCAATTGATGTTGGAATACGCGGGAGATCGCGGTATTCACCTCGTCGAAATTGACGGCGGACTCCAGTTTAGAACCAACGCCGATCTTTCAGAGGTTATTTTGCGAATGTATGAAGCCAAACCGCTTCGCCTTTCCAAAGCCATTCTAGAAACCTTAGCCATCGTGGCCTATCAACAGCCTGTTACAAAAGCCCGGGCCGATGAAATTCGCGGCGTGGATTGTTCAGGCTCGCTAAAGAAGCTCATCAACTTTGAGCTTGTTGCCGTCATCGGACGTGCCGATGATATCGGCCGACCGAATCTTTACGCCACGACCACACGTTTTTTAGAATTTTTTGGGATGAATTCCATCACCGATATGCCGACTTTGGAAGAGTTTGAAGTCGACGCATTAGAATTGGTTGGGGAAGATTTACGCGAGTTCCTACCCGAAGATAATCGCGCCTCCATTCTCGCAGATCACGTCGAAGAAGGCTTGCTCGAACGCGAAGAACGCCCCCACGAACTAGGCGAAAGTCCCGAGGACCTGCCTGACGAAGACGTGCCCGAGGAAGACTCTCCTCAGCAAGACGCTCCCCAAGAACAACGTATCTACTCCTCCTCTGCCGCAAATGATGATGGCGTAGCCCACTCCGAAGAAGAATAAAATGGAAAGATTGCAAAAATTTCTCTCTCGCGCTGGTGTTGCCAGTCGACGAAAATCTGAAAAACTTATTTCTGAGGGCCTGGTCAGCGTCAATGGAAATCTTGTCACCGAAATGGGCCTCAAGATCGATCCCGAAACGGACCGTATCGAGGTTGAAGGACGCGTGATCTCGCCGCCCAAAAAATTGCTCTATTTTCTGGTGAATAAACCCAGAGGATACATCTGCACCCTTGACGATCCCCAGGGACGTAAAATTATTACCGATCTCTTGCCCAAAAGAACGCCGCGTGTTTGGCCTGTAGGTCGACTTGATTGGGACTCCGAAGGATTGATTATTCTGACCAACGACGGCGAGCTTACCAACATGCTCACCCATCCCAAGTTTGAAGTTACAAAACTTTATGCGGTGAAGATAAAAGGGAAAATTGAGAAAGCGGACCCTGGTTTTAAAGCGCTCAGAGAAGGGGTTGAAGATCCCGAAACAAAGAAAATCATGGTTGCCAAGACCGCCCATTTCTTTAAATCCACGGGACAAAATACCTGGATCGAAATCATCTTAACATCGGGGCAAAATCGTCAGATTCGTAGAATGTGCGAAACCCTAGGGTGGGAAGTTCAACGCCTTCGACGCATTGCTATCGCAGACATTACGATGAAAGGTGTCTCGGCCGGTAATTTTCGTAATCTTGAAGAGTTTGAAGTCCACCAGCTTTACGAAAACTTCGGCCAGAAAACGCCTGACGAGGCGAAAAAATCTAAACGTGCCACGAAAAGATCCCGAAAATAAAGACAAAAAAAAAGAACCGATTTGGTTCTTTTTTTTTAGTAGCGGGGGTAGGATTCGAACCTACGACCTTCGGGTTATGAGCCCGACGAGATACCTGGCTTCTCCACCCCGCATCAGGGAGTCGGTTAATAAGACGAAGGGGTATTTGTGTCAATGTGTTTTTATGATTATTTAACAAAAAAATAATTCATACCCCCAAATCGTGGATTTTTTTTCCTGTTTTCTTCGACAGATATTGACGATTTTCTGAGATCGGTTAACCATAGACTTATGAAAATGAAGAAAAAAAAGCGCTCCAATTTATGCCCCTGTCAATCCTCGTTGACCTATGCGAAATGCTGCAAACAATTCCACAGTGGAAAAGCAGAAGCAGACTCGCCTGAGGCACTCATGCGATCTCGATACTCGGCCTACGTAAAGGGAGAAATCGACTATCTCATCAACACCACAGATATGAATGGACCCCTTTGGCGAAATGACCGAGATGAATGGTTTGAAGAACTTTCTCTTTTCAGTCGGGAAACCCATTTTCAAGGCCTAGAAATCCTTGACGTCAGCTCGCATTATGTTCGTTTTGAAGCCACCTTGGAAATCGATGGAAACGATGCCTCCTTTATCGAAACGAGTCGATTTACAGAAGAAGGTGAGAAGTGGTTCTATCACTCTGCCGAATTCGAATAAGAGAATCGTAATTACACCTTTTGACAAACAGATCGGTTTATGAAACAAGCCATCTATGACTATAATCACACCTAAAAAAATGATTCTCGAATTTCTGAATGTGAGCAAATCTAAGCTCAGTTCGGGAACCTTTGTTCATGTTGGAAAAATCCTCGGTTTCGAAGGAAACAGCGTACGTGTGACGCTCTCCAGGCTAAAAAAACGCGGCCTGCTTCATCACGACGAAGAGGGAGGATACGAACTGGCTGAGGCAGGTATTGCAACGCGTGTGCATATCTCCCAATGGCAAACCTTGGCCGATGTACCCAAGAAAAAGTGGGATGGTAGTTTCGTCATTGCGCTAACAACAGATCTCCCTCGGACGCGTAAAGAGATTACCAAACGCGAGCGAGCGTTAACAATGCTCGGATTTCGCGTCATACGTACCCGTATTTGGATCCGTCCCAATAACCTTGAAACGCTTGACCTATTAAAGAAACGTCTTGTTTCTTTAGGGGTAGAAGAGAATCTTCTTTTGCTCACCAGTAGTGAATTCGAATCTGGGGTAAAAGAGGACGTGATTGCCTTGTGGGATATTGCGACATTAAACGAAAATTATCGGCAGATTCCGGCGCTTCTCGATGAGAGTCGATTAAAGTGCGAAACGCTAAACCGCGACGAGAGTGCCAGAGAATATTACTTAACGGGAAGTCGCCTCTTAGAAAGAGTGATCCAAGATCCGGTTCTTCCCTCGGAGTTAATTGATGTTAAGGCGAGGACTGCGGCGATTAAAGCGTTGGCTAGTTTTGATGTTGATGGACATAAATTGTGGGCAGAAATCTTTGCAGAGGTCGCGAAATGAAACGCAAAATTTCAGACTATTTAACCAAAGAAGAGATAAAAGAATGGCGTAGCCCCCCACGTTATCGGGGTGCTTTTGATGTGATTCTAGATTGGGCAATGATTGGCGGCTCGATGTATCTTGTCCATTTTTTCAAAAGCTGGTGGTCGGTTCTCATTGCCTTAACCCTTATCGGTGGTCGCCAACTCGCACTCGCGATATTGATGCACGAGGGCTCCCACCGCGTGCTGTTTAAGAATCGTCGAGTCAATGATTGGGTTTCCCACTGGCTATGCGGCGCTCCAATTTGGGCGTCCTTTGAAAGGTATCGTCCCCACCATATCGCCCATCATTCCTATACGGGAACGGAGAAAGACACCGATCTAAATTTGGTTCTTCCCTACCCTATTACATCGGCATCTTTTTTTAGAAAGTGTTTTCGAGACCTAAGTGGAATCGCAGGACTTCGGCGCTTGGTTGGAAAATTTTTAATGGACGCCGAACGTATTACCTACTCGGCGTCGATGGGTCAAAAAGCGATTGAAGACAAAAGTTTTGGGCGTAGTGTTGGAGCATTGGTTAAAAATGCTGGTCCAACGCTCCTCACCAACCTCCTTCTTTTTGGACTATTGCTGGCCCTGGGGGCGCCGGAACTCTACCTTTTATGGTTCGCCTCTTGGATGACGACCTTCGGATTATGCATGCGTATTCGTTCGATCTCCGAGCACGTTGGCGTGGAACTGAGCGATAATGTATTCAAAAATACGCGCACCACTTATGCAACCCTCCTCGCACGCGTGACCTGTGCGCCTCACCATGTGAACTATCATCTAGAGCACCATCTATTAATGACGGTCCCCCATTATAAGCTCAAGAAGCTCCATCATTTTCTGCTAGAACGTGGCGCTTATATGGAAAGTCCTATCGCGCAGGGGTATTCTGAGCTGTGGTCCAAGGCGATAAAGTCGCGTAGCCAAATCGCCTAAAATCGAAGAAATGGCGACTTAAAATTGCCTAGGCTTTCCAGAACCTATAGGATGCAAGAGAACATCGTCACAGGATATACACATGTTGAAGCACGGATTTATGTTATGCATTGCCCTCTTTTTTGTTGGGTGTGCAGACGCGGCTCTGGAAAATAATGGAACGAATAACGGCGACAATAACGGCTTGAATAATGGGGAAGATGGTTGCCAAGATAAAGATGGTGACGGATTCATGGGCCAATCGCCAACATGTAGAAATGGTAACGATTGCAACGATTCTTCAGCGGGAACAAATCCATCCATTGCCGAAGTTTGCGGCGATCGCCAGGACAACAATTGTGATGGTCAAATAGACGAAGGATGCAATGCTATGGGTGGTGAGTGTGTGGATAACGACGGTGATCGTTTTGGAGTTGGCGCTGGTTGTTTTGGAATGGATTGCGATGATAATAACGCCCAGATCAACCCGCGAGCCAAAGAAATCTGCGGAAACAATATCGATGAAGATTGTAAAGAAGGCGACTTAATGTGTGCCACCAATTGCATGGATGCCGACGGTGACGGATATGGCTTGGAAGGATCGACCGATTGTGAAAAGTCGGAAGTCGACTGTGATGATAGCGACGCCAAAATTTTCCCAGGCGCCAAAGAGATCTGTAATGGAAAGGATGATAATTGTAATGAAACCGGCGATCTAAAGGGAATTGATGAATGCCCTGGTGCTGAACAAGCCTGTGTAGACGATCGATGTATCGGTGGAATAGGCTCTCAATGTGAAAATAATGATGATTGCGCTGGTTCAAATGTACGTTGTGACTCGGCCCAAAATCCAAAAGAATGTCGTGCCGTCGAAGGTGGAAATTGTACCGAAGACAAGAGTTGTCTTGACGGATTGACGTGCGCAAATGGCAAGTGTTCTGGTGATTTTTGCGATTCCAATACCTGCTCGGGAACGTACAATTTCTGTGATTCGGTTTCCTCTGCGTGCGTACAGTGTAATTACGCTGACCCTGATATTGGCGATTTCGATTGTCCCGATTCTGACATCTGTGGAAATGGCGGTTGGTGCGCAACCGAATCTCCCCTCCCCTTCATGGACTGGGATAATGAACGCACGATTAATATCGATCTTTCGATTTGCTGGTTAAATTCTGTGGGCGGAGCCAAGCGCGTTTGCTGGATCTACACCTCCGATAGTACGATAACAACGATCACCAAACGACGGGTTAAAGACGCATGGAAAGCAGGAACCTATGAGGCCTTTTACAACGCCGCGCAGATCGATGCGCTCGATGATATTTGGGGAAAAGGTTTGTTCAATCTTGAAGATATTGATTGGAATGAAGATCTCACGCCGAATATGGATCGTGAAATTTGCATGTGGTATGAGCCCGGCGGCACCTTCTCAGAAGAAACGATGGTGCTCGACTTGTGTACAAACTTCTCTCCTTAAACTCACCCGATCTCTATCTGAGAATCTGAAAAAAAAACGACCTCCGAGACAGAATGAGCAGCCAAAAAGCCGAGGAAACCACACGCATCAGTATTGTCGTTAATCTATGTTTAGCGCTTATCAAAGGAACGGCCGGTTTTGCGGGAAATTCCCACGCACTCATTGCTGATGCTGCCGAATCCTTGACCGATGTACTCTCTTCGATTTTCGTTCTCTTCGGCATTAAATACGCAGCCCTTCCACCAGATGAAAATCATCCTTACGGACACGGAAAAGCGGAACCCCTTATCGCTTTCGTCATCGGTGGATTTCTCATTTTAGTTGCATTGGGCATCGGCTACCAAGCGGTAGTAAATATCGGAAGGCCCCAAGAATTACCCGAAACCTATACCTTATGGATTCTAGTTGGAGTGATCTGTGTCAAAGAAATTCTCTTTCGTTTCGTGAGCAAACGTAGCAAGGAGTTAGAAAGCAGCGCGCTTTTTGCCGATGCCTGGCATCACAGAGCTGACGCTATCACATCCATCATCGCCTTCGTTGGCATCAGTATCGCGATCTATATGGGGAAGGGATTCGAAGCGGCCGACGATTGGGCGGCTCTTTTCGCCTCTATCCTTATCGTCTTCAACGCCATTATTATCTTCAAGCCAGCGATGCGCGAGCTGATGGATGAACATCTCTACGAAGAAAAAATCGCCCAGATCCGTATTCTTGCCCAGGAGGTCGATGGGGTTATCGACACCGAAAAATGTTTTATGCGAAAAGTCGGAACACGTTTTCATGTAGATCTTCATCTTGTTGTTGATGGAGATATCAGTGTGAGAGCGGGGCACGATATCGCCCACGCGCTCAAACGCCATATTCAGACTACGATGCCTGAGGTGCTCGACGTTTTGATTCATGTTGAGCCGGCAGCCATCCTAGACGCCCCCCCTACGCAAACCCATCTTTGATTTCTCTTGCAATCTAACCAAATCATGTGAACCTGGCTGAACTAAATTGTAGGCAAACTCATGAAAATCGCATTTCTGTCTCTTTGTATTTTTCTCGCTGCCTGTGGAATTCCCGAAAAGGAGCACCTTGCTCTAAAAAAGGACTTTGAGGCTCTAAAAATAGAGTTGGCCAATACCCAACAAGAAAAATCTAAAGTCGAAAAAGCTTTGGAAAAAAGCGTTGAAGATTCGAATGCTAAAATCGCCGAATTGGAGATGCGCCAAGAAAAACTTGAGGCCGAACTTGCCGAGTCTAAGGCAGCTCTTTCGATGTACGAATCGAAAACGGGCGGTTTAGAAAAGGCCCTTAAGGCGACGAAAAGCGAACTCGCCGCGTTAAGAAAACAACGAATTCAAGCCGAAAAAAGATTGGCTCAGTACCGCAATCTTGCGAAAAAACTCGCAAGTATGGTTGCCTCAGGGAAGCTTTCTGTAAAAATAAGAAATGGTAAAATGGTCATCGAACTCGCCAATGCTGTCCTCTTTAAATCTGGAAAAGCCAATTTGAAAAAAGATGGTGAGAACGCGCTCGGCGAGCTCGCCTCGGTCCTATCATCGATAAAGAATCGTAATTTTTTAGTAAGTGGACATACGGATAATGTCCCTATGCGTTCTGGAAAATTTAAATCAAACTGGGATCTATCAACCGCCAGAGCAGTAAACGTTGTCACCTTCTTACAAGACAGCGGTGTATCTCCAAAAGTAATGGCAGCGGCTGGTTACGGGGAATATGATCCTGTTGCGTCAAACGAAAATGCTGAAGGAAAAGCATTAAATCGTAGAATTGAAATCGTACTCATGCCTAATTTAGATGAGCTTCCTTCCTTACCCACCAATCTTCTAGAAAAATAATGCGAGGTTTCCATCGAATCTATGGAGGATTTCTTCTTTTTTTTTTCCTCATCTCTTGCACCAATAGAATAGTAAAACCGCCTCCTAATTTTTCAAAACAAGAAAAAACACTTGATGATTCAAGCATCGCCCTAAGGTCGATCTCGATTGAAATCAATCGTGAATTCCTTGGCCTCAACCAAGGCATTTCTGATTTACACACACTCAATGAAATGCGCTTTTCAGATGACTTTCCGCATGATCTTTTTAAACATACCTTAATGTCATGTCTCAATAAAACTCGCCTTGAATTGGACGGACCGCCAAAGTGGGTTGAAAAAGCGCAGTTCTTCGGCGTGAGCTGTTACGTTTTGCCTTTGGACAAATTATATGAATCCTATGGCTCGGAAACGAATCTAGACCAAGTGAAGAAAGGCATGGCGTCGTTGGAAAAAGTTCGCCAACATCGATTTAGAATCCAGAATTTGCTCCAAGATATCTCTCCTCAAGTTGCAAAAATTCGTAAAGATTTAAATATCAAACGAGGAGAGCTCAGACGGAAGAACGATTTTTTGAAAACCAAACGAAATGAATATTCGGATAAAGAATGGCTCGGTGTACTGGGATCTGTTGAAACCTATGTGAAAGAATTGGATGATTTGCAATCGCTCACAAAAACCTTGGTCTTAAACAAAAAACTCTGGTTTACAAAATTAGGGGCCTTGATTGATGTTCTGTACAAAAAAATCGCTACCCTGGGAGAGCCTTGATGTCCAAGGTTGCCAAACTAAAACTCATCATGTTTGTCGTCTTTATCGGCGTCGCGATAACGCTCGTCCTCTCGCCGGGGGTGAGAACCTTTCTTACACATGAAAACATCGCCAGAATTCTGAAAGAATCTGGCAATACCGCGCCCCTGGTCTACGTTCTAAGTTATGCTGCACTCATCGTGATGAGTTTGCCGGGCACCTTGGTAACGGTCGTTGGCGCGACCTTCTTTCCCCTTTTCAAGGCGTTTGTACTCGTACTCAGCGGAGCGATGTTGGGATCCTCGATCAGTTTTGGTATTGGACGCTTACTTGGTAGAGAGGCTATCGAATCTTTTTTAGGCAAAGATTCGCCTTGGATCAGCCACCTCTCGACGTGGGTTGAACGCTTTGAAAATCATGGACTAATGGCAGTCGCATACATGCGTATCGCTTATATGCCTTTTTCCATCTTAAATTATCTAGCACCTCTGACAGGCATCCGATTTCGCGATTTTTTCTGGGGAACCTTTATTGGGATACTTCCTGGTTCTTTCGTTTTCGTTTTCCTGGGGAATGCCATCACCCAGGCCTGGGTAGAATGGGACCTCTCAGCGCTCTACACCTGGAAAAGCACTGTTGCGGTGATTCTATTTGGAGCGAGCCTGCTTTTACCTAAAGCATTGAAAAAACTTACGAAATGGTGAAAACCCTGTATACTTTAAAGTTTTTCTTTAACTAAAGCGCCTGAAAAGCGTAAAATATTTAACAAAATCGTCAATTGTGTTACGATACTTGGGTTAGCTCGCGCTTGGGAGCGTGGATTGACGATATTTAAAATAGAAAAGCACCCTTGAGGTGCTCAAACTCATGAAGGAGTGAAGCGTAATGTTAACGCTAACCAGGAAGGTAGGTGAGTCGATACGCATTGGTGACGATATAGAGATCGTGGTCAAAGAAATTCGCCGAAATCAAGTAAGGATTGGAATTGTTGCGCCGCGTTCGGTTCCGATCTATCGCGAAGAAGTTTATGATACCATCCAATCTGATGAAAAAGAGAACGATGATGAAGAAAAGGAAGACAAACCCGCCTAGTTTTTTGAACGTAAAAAACGGGCTTTAATATAAAAACCCTCATCGTCGAAGATCCCCACATCGGCCCCAATTGGATGGAGGGTCCGCTGAATGCCTTTCAGGCACAATTCTGGACATTCTTCCAATAAATCAATGACATATATTTTGAAAATTAAGTGTTCAGGACTCTCTGACACTGAAATTCGAATTTGATTTTTATCTGTAAATTTTAGCGATAATAAAAATAGAGCGATGAAGGCCTGAATCGCTTTTTGTTCATTTGCACAAATTTTTAAGCCTGGATTCTGAATCTCCAGTTCAATGTCAAAATCGCGGGCTTGGCGGATAAATTGAACGGAAGCGCTCAAGACAGAAACGATAGGGATGCCCCCACGTTGATGATCTTCTACCGTCGTTGTATTCTCCATCACGCGGCACAAAAATGCCACGTTTTCCTGTAAGAGACCGAGAATTTTTTGAAAGGATTCTCCATCTCGGCTGATATCGGCGAGCAAACTCGCCGAGCTTTTAATTACCGTTAGCGGGGTGAGCGCGAGATCGGGAATCACATGCAAACCACGATCATATCGCTGCGATTGCTCTCCAAGCGTGAAGGGGCTCAGTTGAATGACATATTCACGTTCAGATAAATCCTCGTAAAAAATGCGAGAAAGCGTAAGACGGTAGGGATTGCCAGCTAAGGAAACGGGTCTTTTCCAGAGATTCTTGTTCTCTAAAGAGGCATTGATCTCTTCAAAATTCTCCGATATGCCAACTGACTGCAGTAAATATTCCAAATTTTTTGTGTCATATTCGCGAAGAAGAACGCGAGAGGCCTTATTTGAAAATATAAGTTCACTATTATTGTAAATCGCTATCGCCTCTTTGGCGGCGAGAAGAACATGGCGCAACCTCTGAATATCTCGCGGATCTGCATTTTCAAGTGTGAGGCCGATACGAACCATGTCTCCCGGTTCCACAGACTTGACTGCATAGAGGCGAACCTTCTCTCCAGAAAGGAGTTTGTGAATCGATTGTTGGGTCGCCGACTCTTCGTTTAAACCTTTTAGAAAAACATCGATTGCATCAGGATTTTCGAAAAAATTCTTGAAATTTTTCTTCTGAATTTTCGCGATGCTTTTGCTAAAGAGTTCACATGCCGCGA
>JALSKP010000088.1 GCA_026988815.1 Myxococcales bacterium
GAAGGAACTGGAGGACGTCGAGGAGTGTGGTGTTGGGATGGCTGAGTTTGCGTTTCATTAACCAACCTTTTCCAAGATCGGGCAAAAAGTTAACGTGAATCGCATCGCCGTGACGCCAATAGGAAGAGATTTGCAGCGCCGCTGGCCCACTCAACCCTTTATGAGTGAAGAGAAGGGCTTCTCGGAAGGCGCGATCCTGGCATCGTAGGATGACCTCGGTTGAGATTCCCGAAAGTGCGAAGAAGCTTTTTTTCTCCTTCGATAGAAGGAAAGGAACGAGGGCTGGCCGGGGCTCGACGACCTTGAGACCAAATTGTCTGGCGACTTTATAGGCGAAATCTGTTGCGCCCATCTTGGGAATCGACGGACCCCCGGTCGCGATGACAAGGGCGTTTGAGGTGATATGGGAGTTTAGGACGTAGTGGTTCTTGATGTATTCAATGCTTTGAACCTCGGTCTGTGTGCGGATATCAACTTTTCCGAGGTGGCATTCGTTAAGAAGGAGTTCAACAATTTCTCTCGCCGAGCCGTCACAGAAAAGTTGTCCCAAGGTTTTTTCGTGCCATGGAATATTGTATCGTTCGACGAGTTCGAGAAAGTCGTAGGGGGTAAATTTTGCAAGGGCTGATTTGCAGAAATGGGGATTTTGAGAAATGTAGTTTTCAGGCGAGGCATGAAGATTGGTGAAGTTGCATCGTCCTCCACCTGAGATGAGAATTTTTTTCCCAACTTTGGTCGCGTGGTCGATGAGTAAAACGCGTTTGTTGTTTTGGCCGGCGATGGAGGCACACATGAGGCCCGCTGCTCCGGCACCGATGATGATGAGATCAAAAAATTCTTCGGGCACACACGCTCCATCTTGGGCCTTCGTCTCACTCCTAAATCAACCAGAGCAAGTCTTGGGTCTTCATAACACCCCAAATATTTTAAACAATTAAGAATCGTTCAATCTCGGGAAGGAATGAAAAGGATTGCGCAGACGAAAAGGCGGAGCTATAGGAGGTGCAAGCTCGATTAAGGAATAAGAATGGCTCAAGAATTTATCTATCAGATGCAAGGTTTGGAAAAAGTGTTCGGAAACGGTAAGAAGGTGCTCGATGGCATTTGGCTTTCCTTTTTTCCTGGCGCGAAAATTGGCGTCATTGGACCCAACGGCGCTGGTAAATCTACCATTTTAAAAATCATGGCGGGTATTGATACAGAATTTCGCGGAGAGACTTGGATCGATCCAAATGCGAAGGTGGGATATTTGCCCCAAGAACCGCAGTTAGACGAAAGCTTGGATGTGAAAGGGAATGTCATGTTGGGTTTGGGTGACCTGAAAACCTTGCTTGACGATTATGAGGCGATTTCGGCGAAATTTGCTGAGCCGATGACGGATGACGAAATGACGGCTCTCATCGAAAAGCAGGGCGATCTTCAGGATCAAATTGATGCTAAGGATGGATGGAATGTTGACCGCACCTTGGATATTGCCATGGATGCTTTGCGTTTACCGCCAGGCGATTCTCCGGTGGCCCATCTTTCAGGTGGAGAAAAGCGCAGAATCGCGCTTTGTCAGCTTTTGTTATCAAAACCTGACCTTCTTTTGCTCGATGAGCCGACCAACCATTTGGATGCAGAAACGGTAGCCTGGTTGGAGAGAACGCTCAGAGATTATGAGGGAACAGTTATTGTGGTCACCCACGATCGCTACTTTTTAGATAATATTACGAAGTGGATCTTGGAATTAGAGGACGGCAAAGGGCTTCCTTTCGAAGGCAATTATTCGGAGTGGTTGGTTCAAAAGCAAAAGCGTTTTGAGCAGGCGCAAAAAGAAAATTCGGCGAGAGCCAAAGCTTTGGCTCGAGAATTGGAATGGGTAAAGATGGGGCAAAAGGGGCGTCAGGCGAAATCCAAAGCGAGATTTAATCGATATGACGACCTTCTTCGTACGCAGGAAGACGCGCAAAGTGATCAGATTCGCCGCGATATTATTCTTCCTCCTGGGCCTCGTTTGGGAAATCTTGTCGTCAAAGTCGACGCCATTTCGAAGGCCTTTGATGATAAACTGCTGATTGAAAATTTAAGTTTTAGTCTTCCTCCGGGTGGAATTGTGGGTGTGATTGGTCCCAACGGCGCGGGTAAGACAACGCTTTTCAAGATGTTTTCCGGTGATGAAACGCCAACGACAGGTAGCATCACGATTGGTGATACAGTTAAGATTTCAAACGTGGATCAACACCGCGATGCGTTGGAAGACGATAAGTCCGTTTTTGATACAATCGCAGATGGTCAGGACGTGCTCAAGATTGGCAAGCGTGAGATAAAATCACGGGCTTATGTGGCCGCGTTTGGATTTAAGTCGAGTTTGCAACAACAAAAAGTGGGTACGCTTTCTGGTGGTGAACGTAATAGGGTTCATCTTGCACGTACGCTTTTGAAAGGTGGAAATCTTCTTTTATTGGATGAGCCTTCCAACGATTTGGATGTGGGAACGATGCGGGCGTTGGAAGCGGCGATCGAAGAATTTGCGGGTTGTGCGGTGATTATTAGTCACGACCGTTGGTTTTTGGATCGTGTTGCCACCCATATTTTGGCCTTTGAGGGTAATTCTGAAGTCGTCTTTTTTGAGGGCAATTTCGGTGAATACGAGAAAGATAAGAAGCGACGATTGGGAGAGGATGCGTCGCGTCCAACCCGAATTAAATATAAACCGCTAACACGTTGAAACCTTTTTTGGGTTTAACCGTCATAAAGGTTAATCTCATCTTGGGAATTTAGGAGTAAAGAATGACCGAAATTGTAAGAGTGTATAGCACATCGTATTGTCCTTATTGCGACCGCGCGAAGCGCTTTCTAAAAAATAATGACATTCCTTTTGAGGACCTTGATATTTCCGGTGATCGAGAGATCCGTTTGAAACTCGTTGAGCTAACGGGAATGAGAACGGTCCCCCAGATTTTTGTGGGCGAAAAAAGCATCGGTGGTTATGATGATATGATGGCATTAGAGGCGGCGGGTCAGTTTCGTGAGATGTTGATTGAAGCAGAAAAATAAACTTTTAGGTTGATTCTTCTCAAATCGCGAATAGTTTCGAAAAGATGCAATTAAAACGAATTTAATGTCGTTCTAATGTGTTAATGGCTTGATTCTTTTTTGGAAAAGATGAAAAGTTGGCTCTCTAAGCGAGAAGCGTTATAGTTTTCTTAAACGAAAAGGTAGATAATAAGTGTTAAGTAAGATTCCACTCAAAGCTTTTGTATTCTGGGCGCTTTCCGGCGTTGCATTTTTCATTATTTTTTCGATTTTAACAGACGATTCAAAACCTGTTGAAACGATAAAATTCAGTGAATTTCGTGAATCTGTTGCCCAAGGAAGCATTAAGACTGCGGAAATCCGTGGTCTGATGATCAACGGTACATTCACAGCTGACCATGTGGAGTCGTCAAAAGAACATAAAGAAAAGTTCAACACAGTCGGTCCGGTGGAAGAAGATCTTCAAGACCTTATGTTGAGTCAGAATGTCGAGTTTAGTTTTCTTAGTGAAGAGAAGAACGAGTTATTCTCGTTGTTTTTTACGGTCGCTCCATTTTTATTGATTTTGCTGTTGATATTTATCGTCATGCGTCAATTTCAAGGCGGTGGCGGTAAGGCGATGAATTTCGGAAAATCGCGCGCGAAATTGCTGAATGAAAATACCAATAAGGTGACCTTCGCCGATGTTGCAGGGATTGATGAAGCCAAAGAAGAGCTTGAGGAAATTATTGATTTTCTAAAGAGCCCCAAGAAATTCACAAGACTTGGCGGTAGAATTCCTAAAGGTGTTCTTCTCATGGGCCCACCGGGTACAGGTAAAACCTTATTAGCACGAAGCGTGGCTGGAGAAGCCGACGTTCCCTTTTTCTCTCTATCGGGATCCGATTTTGTTGAAATGTTTGTCGGTGTTGGTGCATCTCGTGTGAGAGACCTTTTTGAGCAGGCCAAAGCCCAAGCGCCTTGTATTATCTTTATTGATGAGATTGATGCAGTGGGACGACATCGCGGGTCTGGAATGGGCGGTGGAAACGATGAAAGAGAGCAAACGCTGAATCAGCTTTTAGTCGAAATGGACGGATTTGAGTCCAACGAAGGTGTGATCTTGATCGCGGCGACGAATCGTGCAGATGTGCTCGATCCTGCCTTGTTAAGACCAGGTCGTTTTGATCGTCGCGTTGTTGTTTCCGCACCAGATGTTCGTGGGCGTGAGCAAATTCTAAAAATCCACACGAGACGTACGCCAATGTCAAAAGACGTTGATTTGGCTGTGATTGCCCGAGGAACACCTGGATTTTCGGGTGCTGATTTGGAAAACCTTGTGAACGAGGCGGCTCTTCATGCAGCGCGTCTGGACAAAGATCGTGTTGAATTTGTCGATTTTGATGAGGCCAAAGATAAAGTATTGATGGGATCAGAACGAAAATCAGCGAAGATT
>JALSKP010000089.1 GCA_026988815.1 Myxococcales bacterium
GTTCTTTAACGCTTTCAGAACAAACAGAGTGCAGCCAGGTGGGTGACGCTTGTTGTAAGAGTGAGGATTGCCAAGATGGGGCGAATGGGGTGTGCCTGAGTCCCTTACCGATCTGCACGGGTATTCGTCCTCCGACGTCCAACATTTGCTACTATGACCAATGCTCAAAAAACGCGGATTGTGACCAAGGAGAATTAGGGGTTTGTATCCCTGGCGGCACGTTTGGTGAGGGCGCGGCAACATGTTTCTATGGCCGATGTCGTATCGACTCTGATTGCAGTGAGGGAGAAGAAGGTGAATGTATTCCTTTCCAAGAACCTTGCGTGGGACGTCATTCAGGTTTCCACTGTGTCTATAAAGATAGTGAATGCAGAAATGACGATGATTGTAAGGGGGTGATGCAATATTGCGCACCAAAGAAAAAAGGGACAGCGTGCGAGCAATTTTTCCTGCCAGCTTAACTAGTTGATAAGTTTACAATCCCATTTTCTTTTTCAATGCAGCCAGAGCGTCATCGCCGCCATGATCGGCTTGGAGATCTTCAAATTTAAGGGAGAGATTATCGCCGTCTAAATCTCCTTGGAGTTCAGCATTGGCCTCGACTTCAACTTCGAAATTTTCGATCTTTTTTGCGCTTCTTTCGAAGGCGTCAAAGGCCGTTTCCTTGTCGGAAATCAAGGTTTCACTGGACATTTTCTTTTGGGCTTCAACGCGTCTCGCTCTGGCCACAAGATTATTTTTCTTTCGTTCTGCTTCCTTGATTTTTTCGGCAAGTTTTTTCACAGCGACTTTAAATTGTTCGGCGTTAGAGCGTTGGGCTTCGTGGCTAACGCGAAGCTCCTCGCTTAGGCGATCGGCGGCTTGCTTTCGTTCCAAAGCCTCGCCGGCCAACGAATCTTGTCCGGCTCGAACGGCCATCATTGCCTTTTTTTCCCAACTTTGGGCGTCTTTTTCTGCGGCGTCTAACTTTTTCTTAATCAACTTTTGATCGGCGATAATATCTCGTACTTGTTTTTTAGCGTCGAGAAGTTGATCGTTCATATCTAAGATGAGTTGTTTGAGAATCGCTTCTGGATTCTCGGCGCGCGATGTCAAATCGTTAACATTCGCCTTTAATAGTGTTTTCATTCTACCAAAAATACCCATTCTCAAACCTCTCTTTTCAATAACCACTAGGAGTATACACGTCCTCTGTGTTTTATACGAACACCCTCCGCGATTGATTTAATCCCCAGACTTTTTTTGATTGATATCATCTTTTCAAATTCCATTGGCACGTTTAATATATCGCTGACCCCACGAGGCAAGAGATGGAAAAAATTCTCACAGAAGTAACAGGCCTCCTGCATCTTGATAGCCCCTCTCTTGTGGCGCTCCAGGTCGCGGAGAAATCACTTATAGATCAGTGGCGTAAAATCCCGTCTCCTCGTTTAGCAAAAATAATAGAACTCTTCGAGATGAGAATCAAAGTGCACCACCCCTCTTTTAAAACCGCGGATGTAGCGTTGATTCAAAGCCGAGATCTTTCCACCGCTATAAAGGAAATCGATGCGTTCCAGGGGTCGCCTTTTCTGCAGACCTACCTCTTGGCGTGGTTACGACATCCGCCTTTTATCGAACCTCTTGATGACCAAGATCTTGTTGAATCCTTTTGGCGGCGAGTCTTTCGTGTGTGCGTGAAGAGTGGCGATAGGACGCTGATTCCTATTTTGGAAAGGTTTCACCGTGACGCAAATGCGATAAGTAAAATTGCCGATGAGTCCGCCTACGTTAATATGTGGGACATTGCGCCGATTGGAACGCTTCTGCGAACCTTGAGTATGGACGCGATATTGGAATTGAAAAACCTTAGGCAGGTTTACCATTATAGCGAACTTGAAAACGAGGCGATGGTGTCGATCGAGCGCAGCTTGCGCTCGGAAAATGAAAGACGAGAACGGAAAATAAAGAGGGATAGAGAGATAAAAGACGCCTATCATCGCTACGTCAAAGCGCTTCACAAAAGCCCAAACAATAGGGCTCCCTATCTTGAATTTGCAGGATGGATGCAGGAAAATATAGAGCAATCCTCGGACTCTTATTTTGTCGATAGAGAATTAGCGCGTGCGAGGTGGATTATCGATCCCGAGGAGGACATAGGGCACTGGAAATCCAAATTTTTGTATCCTGTGTTTCACGTTATTGAGGACGCCTTATGGAAAAATGGATTTCTCTATCGCGTTTTTTTGGGGCCTACATCGTGGATTAAAAGCGACTACGATGAAGGACATCTGGTGTGGGCCACGGTTCAAAAAATAGACATTGCGACGGTGCGTTGGAGTGTTTACCTCGGGAACAGTAAATACCGTCATAATGAAAAACTCGCGCGTCTTATTGATGCGATGGATCATCTGATTTGGCTCAATGGGGTGTCTGCCGACGCGCTTGAAAAAATCACCTCAAAAAAAGTACGGCCTTTTGTCTGTATAGGGCTCGATGTTAAAGAGGACACAGACTGGATCTTATTGCGCCAATCTCTACGCAAACTGCCTCATCTTCGGGTGTTAAATCTTAAATTCTATGGCCTCACCAAGCTGGGTTTGCTTTTCTCTTTCTTCGACGCAAGGATTGAGGTCGATACCCTTGTGCTATCTTTGGGGCGCGAATTCTTCAATTGGAACTCGCTCCTTGAGCACGTCGAGGCGATGCAAATTAGGGTGCTCAGAGTTCAAGTAGGGCTTGGGAGAGGGCAGCCAGCCCATTGTGATCTAGAAAATCCCCACGCTACCCATACCTATATTTTTTCACGAGGAACAGATTCTAGCGCGCGTTTTTCTCGATTAAGTGTTAAAAATATCGCCTTAGACGAACACCTTGGCGCGATACTTTTTAGACCTTTGGCCTATCTGGATTCGGCGCGTTTAACGGAGCTGGTTTTTGAGGAAGAGCCCGGTCGCGCGACCTTGTCTTCTTTGGATGTCGATTACTTAACGAAAAAAGTAAGCCAGTGGTCGTTGAATAGACTTGCCTTTACGCCCCCTAAGGGTAGGCGATCGGATGTTACCTTTGAATCCTTGACCGATCGCCTTCGTGAAATTGAATGGATCCAATACGGCGCAGAAAATTTTAGTCAGGCCTACGATGTTCTTGGCTTGATGTTGAATCGGGGGGATGTGGGTTTTTCCAATGTGATTTTGGATCTCATCGAAGACGTAAAATTCAAACATTTTTCGCCCTCAACTTTACTAAAGGTTGCCATTGATGCCTTAACCTTTTGGGGAGGCGATCATGTTCTTAAGGCGATCTCGATGCGATTGGAGGAGTATTCACAAGGGTACAAACACGACACGCCTTATGGGCGAAGTTTGATTCTCGCGGTCAGTTACCTTGGCGCTGCAGCGTATCGACGAACTTTTTTAGCGATCCTAAATACGGCTTGGGATGCAGGAAAGGAGGAGAACCAAGCCGCCTTTTGGGCGCTTTGTTCAATATCGGATCCAGAGGATGTCGAGCTCATAAAAACCGAGTTTCATCGGCGGTGGAAGATCGAAGCGGAAAGAAATCTCAATGATCTTCTTGCGTTCTTATTCGCATTTCCCGATCACCTTTCATCGGAGTTCAAAGACTTCGTTTTCGATAAAGTTAAAGGTGAAGAAGGTATTGTTTTGCCGATCGTTGTGTTAGATATGCTGGTTAAATTGCCCCAACGTGTGGTGTTGACTAACGCCAACTGGAAAGCTCTTGGAGACCTATTATACGGTTGGGTTTCCCTCGAAGGTGAAAAATTAGCGATCCGACAACTAGGGCCAAATCACGACGCTCTTTACCGCCGCAAGTTAAACGAAATATTATCTTCATGGGAACAATGGCATCTGTGAATATCACCTTCGACTAATCGTTAAATTTCCCTCTTGTGATCATTTTCTGAGGAACGGAAAGTGAATTGTAGGGTGCGACCTTCGGCGGTCGCCCGTAGGTCCTTTATTTACAAACGATCGATGGGAACCTACAAGAAAGAAAATTGTAGGGTGCGCCCCTCTGTGGTCGCCCGTAGGTCCTTATTTACAAACGATCGATGGGTAAGCACAGAGGGTTACCCCTACAAAGAAAGAAAATACCTCAGAAACGGATCGCACTAATTTCCCTCCCTTTGCTTGACATCTTCTCAGGGGAGGCCTAAGTTCCGCCTCGCGTAGTTTGAAAAATTCTGATCTACGTACCGGCCTGCGATCATTTCCAAGGGCTGGCACATTCGCAGGTTTGTTTGTGAAAGTGGGTTAGCCCGCTTTTTTTATTTTGAGGTGTTTTTACTCATGGGTAAAAGGAAGAGAACGAAAAGTAAGGAGGAGACGGTACGTGTACCGGCGGTCCCCAAACGAATTCTTCCCCTCGTTGAAGCATGGGCTGAAGAGGCCTGCGAAATGTATGACGTACAACTTTTTGATGTGACGCTTTCTAAAGGGTGGCT
>JALSKP010000090.1 GCA_026988815.1 Myxococcales bacterium
ATCGTCTTTACGTGCTAGAATTGTTGCAACGCCCTCAAGTAATGCCCATTTCCCCAAGTTGGTTGCATACCAATAAAAGGCGGCGTGTGCTTTTGGATCCACTTTTGAAACTTCGGTTTTCCAAAGGTTCTCATCAAGGGCGATTTTTGAGGAGAATTCGGGTGCGCGAAGCGCAATTGCTTTTTCAGCCGAGGTTAGACCTTTGGCAAAAATAGCCATCATTTCTTCGTCTTTTTCATCGTCCTGGGCTTCCAAACGAACGTGACTATCGGCGAGGAAATAATATCCGCGAGATTGAAGCTCATAAATTTCGGCGATTTTTTCGGAGCGTTGTTCTGATGAAAGACCTGGTGTCTTTGACGCCGCCGCCTGATCCATTAGCGCTAAGGAGGTCACGAGGTCGGCTTTGTTTAAACGCTTCTCCCAATGCACCATGGCGTCCTTCAAGACCGCATCCAACTCGCCACTTCGGGTTGCAGTTGTTAATACTTTCGCATCTTGTTGAAGGGCTGAATCCCGTTTCGCGGCGCAACCTACAGAAAGTAGTAAACCAATTATTAGTATTGAAAATCTTTTCACGCACATCTCCTGAAATTTTTGTCATTAACGGGGGCAAACATAGAACAAAGGCGTCAGGAATTACAAGTGAATTATTTGGCAAATCCCATATCGCCTTTTAATCACATCCGGGGCGATTTCTTCCTTGATCCTTTAAATTCAAAACCGTACATACTTCCTCCCTCGGTGTTTGAGGCTTAATTGCTGGCATTCAATAAAGAACGAAGTCGCAGAATTATTATTCTGGCTGCCCCCATCGTCATTGCGATGTTTACCCAAACGGCGATTAACGTCGTAGATACCATTTTTGTGGGGCAATTGGATCCAAGCTATTCGATTCCTGGGCAGAGTGCGCTCGGGTTTAGTCTACCTCTTCTGTGGGCTATCGGCGGCTTTCTCTCCTCGATAGGAATTGGGACTCAGTCGATGGTTGCGCGTCGTTTCGGTGCCAATCAACCTCTTGATTCGGGCGTCGTTATCAGCAATAGCCTGATTGTGGCCGTGTTGAGTTCAATTGTTTTTACGGCGATTGGGTGGATGGCGGTTCCCTATTTTTTCGATTTTATTACCCACAATGAATCGGTGAAAGTTCTCGGTATTCCCTACGCACGCCTGCGTATTTTGGGCGTGATGGCGATGGTGACAACGGCATCTTTTAAGGGGTTTTTCGACGGTATTGGTAAAACACGCGTGCATATGTATGCCGCGATTATCATGAATTTTTTCAATATCGGACTTAATTACGTTTTTATTTTCGGACTAGGACCGATCGAGCCCTACTACGTTACCGGCGCCGCGATCGCGAGTTTGATCTCAACCTACGTGGGCGTCTTCGTAATGGTGGTCTGGTCGATGCGTGGCAAATATCGCAAACCGCATCGTTACTATCGACCTAAAAACGTGAGCTTCAAAATGATGTGGGAGCTCACCAAACTGAGCGTTCCCAGCGGACTGGCCACTGTTTTCGTCATGTCAGGCGTGCTGCTCTTCTTGAAAATTATCGGAATTTTGGACGAACAAGCTATCCATGAAAATATAGCTCAAGTTGGTTTATACAACGCGAATCCGGCCTATTTAAAATTCCAAAATGTGCTTCTTGGCCTTCCTGCGTCTACGCCCGGGCTGGGATTTATTCACGAGCAGGTGTTTGCCGTTTCTTGGAGCGCGCCTCCCATTTTTACCACCGCTGCAAAATTGATCATCGATCTATTGACGATTGGTTTCGTCACCACCATCGCACTCGGGACCGCGACAGCTACCCTCGTGTCGCAATCGATGGGGGAGGGCGATTTCAAAGCGGCCGAAGATTATGGGTGGGATTCTGTGAAAATCGGCGCCGCGTTTTTTGGCACCTTCGGTCTTCTGATGATTATTTTCCCCGAGGTTTTTCTCAACGTCCTTTCCAACGACGCCTCCGTTATTTCAGCTGCCGTTCCCGGACTGCGGATCATGGCATCCCTTGAAGTGCTGATCGCGACCTCCCTAATTTTAACCCAAGCGCTTTTCGGTGCAGGGGCGACACGTTTTGTGATGTGGGTTGAGCTTATCCTTCACGGACTTTGTCTAGCGCCTCTCGCGTGGCTATTGGCGATTTACTTTGAAATTGGATTCTTGGGCGTCTGGATGAGCGCCTCCCTCTATATTTTCCTTCTTGCCGGAGTGATGGCGTGGAAATTTAGAAGTGGCACTTGGAAGTCGATCGAAGTTTAACTAAACTCCATTCATGCGTTTTTATCCGACCATAGCCACTGTTTCTTTTTTTGCGCTTCTCTTTGCCAATTGCGGTCCTATTGATCCTCCCCCAGAAGATGATAAGGGAGAGGAAATCCCACTTCCTCAACCTTTCGATACATTTCTAGAACTCGAAAAAGTCAAGCCTGAGTCCGACGAAGTAGGGCTCCGACCTGTCCTTTGGATCCAATTTTCAGACTATTTGGACGACGATAAATGGATCGACCGGAGCGCGGTTTCTCTGGTTTCTGGAGGCTTGGTTCACAGAGGAAGAATTACGAATGTCTTCAGTCAGAAAGCGATACTCTTTACGCCCAACGACGATCTGATTGAGGGGTTTAAGTACACACTTAAGTTATCAAAAAAACAATTTAAGTCTTTTAACGACGCTCCGCTAGAGACCCCGAAAGAAATTGAGTTCACCGTGAACGCCAAGCTTTCCGATCAAGGCGTTCCTTTACCGGACCCTTTTTGGCCAGAAATAAAAGCTATTTTTAGTAAAAAATGTGATAGTTGCCATAGCGATCCAAATTGGGGCCTCATTGAACTTGAGTTCGATACCCTCATCGGCATCCGTTCAGAGCAGGTTGACCGATTTCTCGTGAAGCCTCTTGATAGTTCAGATTCCTATCTCATGCATAAAATTCTTCCCGATTTCGACGAGCGAAAATTCACCGTCCAACCCCCTCCATGGTCGGATGGCTTGCCGTTGACCGCGGAAGAAATTCTTAAAATTGACCAATGGATAGAAAAGGGCGCTCGTCCCTAATTTTTCTTCTTTTTTATTCAAATTTCACCTAGGTATTTGATTTAGTTTCGTTTTTTGCCTAAGTAGCCGATCCTGGATCCAACTTGAACAACCGGTCCTTATTGGAGCGAGCGATGGATATCTTCGAAACATTTGTAGTCGAAAATCAACACGACGTTTTGTGTATCCCTCCTTGGTCGAAGATTCACTGATTGAAGATGTCCCTCATCTTCAATCCATCGAGGATTTTGACGAAAAAGTTCGCCAACAAGGTTTGCAATTTGGGAAGTCAAAAGCGGTCGCGTCATAAACGTCATAGAAAATATTCGAGGTGGGTTGGGATGGTACGATAGGGGAGGATGCTCAATGTGATCAACGGACGGGAAGCGGGTAGGGTTCTCGATGGACACCAACGTGGTGGCATCAATCTCACCTTTTGAAGAACAGGCTTCACTACCCACAATCACGGCAACCGATGGTTGGAGCCGTCCGCCAAATTGGTGTTTCTCACCTGATGGAAACCAGATTTTCGCCTCCTCGCGTAGCTTCGATGGTTCGCCCCTATGCGGTGCTGTCTCGGATGTCGAGGCTTTGGATCCCATTGTTTATATGGCCGCAGAAGACGAAGTACTTTTCGATTGGGCTGACTTTGACACGATGGTCTGGACGGAAAACCGGGTCATTGGATTCAACGATTCTCAGTGTTACGCCATCGATCCGAAAACAATGCTACCCCTATGGCATTTGGAAAAGGGAGCAATAGCTCTTTCTAGTAATGGGGAGTCGATGATTCTCAATGGCGAATATTTAGTAATTATTGATACTAACAATGCTGAACAAAGAGGTTGGGAAGGTGCACCACCCAAGGGTGCAAAAAAGCCCAGCCTAAGGCATTTTCCAGAGAATTAGTAAGCAAGTTTAGCATTCCTCGTGTGAAGAAAAAGTCACTAGCTTTCCCTTTAGAGAATCAGCATAGCGCAGACGATCTTGCCGTTTTTTTATCGCAGAACATGGATCGCAGGTCGTATTCGACCGTCGAGTACCGGGCTGAATTGGCGCTTTATTATTGGAGGCAAGGCGAGAAGGATATCGTGAGATCCTTTTTTGAAGACCTGTCTCTAGATGGGGATTCAGTTCAGACGATGACCTTCTTCATCATTTTTCAGATTTGTCGGTTAGCCACGCCCAAAAGAGGATCGTTGAGAATGTGATTCAAAGAGATTTCTATTCGGTTTACGATATGATCAAGGAGAGTTTGGAGGAAGCGAAGAAAGAAGGATGGGTGCAAAGCCACTCTCGTTTGCTTTCGTTTTGGGCGAAGTCTAACCCTCATGAAAGCCGCGAAAAAGTAGTCGAGTTTAGTAATTTCTTGAAGGTTGAAGCGCTAAATAAATGGGAAGTTGAGGAT